>JBJHCD010000687.1:0-3915 GCA_050485845.1 Pirellulaceae bacterium
CGAGGTTCTGGAAGATCTCGGTGGCCTGAGCGAACATGGCCTTGGCTTCGTCCAACTGGTCCTGTTCTTCATACAGCAGACCGCGGCTGAGCAGGGAAGTTCCCAAGACCGTCGCATCCTCGGAGATTTCCGTCAGTTGTTGGTAACGACGATCCGCCTCTTCATAATTCCCCATGGCGAAGGCGTAGTCTCCCGCCAGCTCGATGGTTCGCGGGTCATGGGGACTTCGCTCGAGCATGCGGTTCAAACAGGCCTCCGCCTGTTCATCATTTCCATCGCACAGGCACTCTTGGCCTTGTTCGAAGTCGGACTGCTGCTCAAGTTCCTGGGACATGTGTCATCCTGCCTTCCGTCAATGGGGAAATAATCTTCGTCGAGCGTTCGGGAGCCGATGGCTCCATGTTCCCCGGTTTGCCCGATTGGGGAACGGGACATCATGAGCTTTTCCCACCATTTTGACAATGTCCCCCCCATTCGGAAAAGCCTTCCATCGAGGTAGAGGCAAAATGGGCCCGAACGGAGAGGCTTTCCACCCAGTCGCCTACTACTCACTTCTCGCAGGAAGGTCGCTGAGAGGCGAGAAGGTCCAGGGCGGTATGCGCGTGCATGTGGGGGATTTCCGAGCGAAAGAGACCGACGTGGTCCAGTGGACCCAACGCGGCCCTCAGGGATTCCTCGAAGCTCGCCCGATCATGCGGCAAAAAGTCGCTCGCCAGTGCGCGGTCCAGACTTTCTTCCACCATCGCCACTCCGCGCAGTACTCCGGGATCATCGGCCAGGAGAAATGTTGGGGGAGTTCTTCCTGGTTCCAAATGGCGCCGCCGCTCGTAATTCGTGGCCGCGGCGAAATACATCATGCTCGCCCCGACAAACAGCGGAAACTGATGGAGGCTGCGATAGCAGGCCGATACCAGTCGGTCGATCAAGACAATTTCATGGTGGATGGCGTCCGAGTACTCGGCCAGCGCGCGTTGGAACGAGTCCCCTTCGCGATGTTGGGCGAAAATAGTCGCCAATCGCTCGACACCGGACAGCGTGTGAGCAATTCCCGTGCTATGCAGTGGGTCAATAAAGCCGGCCGTGTTGGGTAACAAAACCCAGTCCGGGCCGGCGGCGGGGCGAGTCCATCGCTGAATGCGCCCCGTGCGCAAGAGGCCATTCGGGGGCTGTACGATCAAGGCCTGGTTCAATTGCTCCATCAGCGACGGGTATTGCCCCAGCCACCACTTCCATTCCTCCTCGGCCGTCTGTCCGCGATAGGAAGGAGAACGGGCCGCGTCCAAGGCGAAACCGGCGCTGGTCACCCCGTTCTGAAATCGAAGCTGCCACATCCAACCTTCGTCCAGGATCTGATGCAGCGCGGAATGATCGCAGCAAAACGGATGGTCTTGCACTCGCCCTCCCCTCTCGGACAGCCATCCGTGCCAGGAACCGACGTCGTGAAAGTGGGCAAAGAGGCAACGCGAATTGGTACGAAGTTCCCCCTCTCCTCCCTCCAGACCGAGTTGTCTTCGCAAGAACCCAGCCTCTCCCGAAGCGTCGACCACCAGCGGCGCTTCCAGTCTTACCGGCTCTCCCCAGCGCTGACCCGACAGCACCCAGGGCTCCCGTCCCTCCACCGTCAGATCGATCCGATCGAAATAGACGACTCCCGCGTTTTGTGCCGACTCGACCAGAAACTGATCCACGTCGCTCCGCAGCCAATGCGTATCGGCTTCCGCGTCCTGACTGCTGGCGGCGACTAGAAGTTCGTTGGCATGATCTTCCCGCGGGAGAAACGGAGCCCCGCGTTCCTGTTTGAAGTAACTGAATCCCCGCTTCAGACCGCACGTCAAATGAGGATAAGTCGCTTGCCAGGAACCAAATCGACCCAAGGGGGCCAGCCGAGGCAAATCGTATTTCCAAGCCAGTTGCCGCAAGATCAGGTTGGCCGCCGGCGTGGAGGACTCACCAATCGCAAACCGAGGATGACTTCCCCGCTCCACCAGCACGCAGCGGATACCCAGTCGGCTCAGCAACAGCGACAACAAACTTCCGCCGAAGCCGCTTCCAACAATCACGACATCCGTCTGAATCAACATCCGTCCGCTCCACAATGACATGCGATGGGAGGAGGAATCTGTTGGTGGAGATTCATGTAGTCGAGTCTTTCTCGCCTGGCCCGATGACAAGCACCGCATCCAGCCAATTGCTCGATATCCCACAAATCGACAAAGACCCGCGCTCTCCCACCGCTGATCCGCAGTCCTTCTTCCTGCACCTGCTCCAGCGACGCGAGCCGAGGCGGCGCGAACTCCGCTGAACGTTCCAACTGGTCCATGATTCCATTTCCCGCTCGAGTTGGAATGATGCTACAGCACTCGACCCCCTCCCGAATGGCGAACGCCAGGGTCTCCAGGGCACCATCGATTCCCTGTTGTTCATTCTGAAATGGGGGCTTCAAGAGGATGAAGGCCCGCACGTGAATCGAAAGGTCGAGAAGAAACTTGACGGCCCGCTGAAAATCCGCCACCGTCATCCGCTTGTTCAGCGCGGCCAGGATGTCGGGCCGAACGGTCTCCAACCCCAAAGCGACCTCCAGTTCGGTCTCCAGCAGGTCGCGAAATTCCTGGCATCGCCGGCCGCAAAAGGCTGGATGATTTTCGACTATCACCGTGTCAAAACGGCGAATTCGTTGCCCAATGGCGGGATAGTCCGCCGGTGGAATCGCTTGGGGATCAAAGAAGTTTCCACTGTTGTATAACTTGATCTGACGAGCCGGCGGCAATTCGGCCAAGGCATGGTCGATCTGCCTGGGAATCGAGCCCACGGGCGTCGGCTCGTCCGTCGTGTTCTTCCACAAGTCGCACATGAGGCAACGAAGCGGACATTCACGATTGGTCAGAAAGAGCGTGGCGACCGCTTCGATCGAACCGGTGCGACTACGCTCCTGTTCAACCAAATAGGCGTACGGCCTCTCCAGCGAAACAGAATTTTTTCCCGGTCTCGCTCGTGAAATTTCCTGATCCGGAATGATCCGAGGGGGCTGCTCATGCATACAATTCAGCGAACGCTTGGCGATAGGCGTGCGGACTGTCGGGAAACAATCTCGGGAAGGCCTCGTGCGCGACGGCCCCCTGTTGGAAACGACGTTTTTCGAAGACGGGCATCGTGACCCCCGTGACCTGTTCGACGCCGCGACTCACGATATCGCCCTTCAAGCGGTAGAGCCGATCGTGTTCCCAGTCCGTCAATTCAATAAACGGAATCCCCTCGGCCACCTCAATCACATTCGGGAGGGCATAAGGACTGAAGCCCTGAAAGCCCAGTTGCCGAGCGGGAGCGTAGGTCCGCACATGGCCACGACTCTGGCCTCCCGAATAGGTCAACGAGTGTTTGACCGCGTCAACTCCCCAGCCTTCGTGATAGAGCAAGGGGTTGTTCAGCACGCTGCGGATCGTCAATTCCGGGTTCTCTTCGATGGGATAATCCTTCAAGTTTTCGTCCCCGCCGTCGCCGTCGACGAGGTAAACCCAATCGGGGTAACGATCACGGATGGCTCGACAGAGGGCCAGGGTGACCGTGGCCGCCTGGACATCAAGTGGCTTGTAGTCTTCGATGGTCCGAATCGCCGCGCGATAGTCCAGATCCTCCGCGCGGATATCTGTCAGCTCCAGATACATCTGCATGTCGACTTGTTGGACGAATCGAATGGCCTGTTCCGCGTCCGCGCCGGCACCATCCACCCGTAACGTGAAGGCTTTCAATCTCGCCGGCGATTCTCCGCGCCGGAGTAGCCCATGCGATAGCAGGACGAGCAGGGCGCCACTGTCAATTCCGCCCGAGAAGAGCAGACCGATCGGAGCCTGGGCCGGAATCGTGTCCAGCCAGTGGTCGATTTCGTTGGCCAAGGTTCCGATATAGGCTTTCCCGATC
>JBJHCD010000688.1:0-3900 GCA_050485845.1 Pirellulaceae bacterium
GGCCACGCTCATTCCTCTGCGGGCTCCCACCGAGAATCACCTACCCCCGTGGAGGTGGGTCCCAAGATTGGACCGGTCGAGAAGTCGTTTCGGCCGTCCGAGTCCTCCAATGGATCGATTCGCATTTCCCGTCCGACGGGATCGGGGGCCCGATCGACTTCCTCCGGGCGTTCCTCGTCCGGGAAGCAGGCTGCTACAGGGAGTTGGATGTCATTGGCCACCGTCGCGGCCACGCTCGTTGTGGGTGTGGGACTCGGGATTGCCGGACTCTATCTAATCGGCCCGATGCGAAGTTCGTCCGAGCAATTCGCCGATACCGGGCTGCCCATGGAAGAGACGCCGCGAGTTCCTGGCGAGCGTCCCGACACTCGTCGTGGCCCGCAGTTGGTACAGAGTGATCCGCTTCCGGGGGATGAGGACTCTGCTTCGGGCAACGTCTCTGACTGGGCGGATTTGGAGAGACCGTTCGCCGGTCCAGGTTCCCACCCGCAGGCAGGAGACGCATTGGCTGAACCGCTAGACCGAGTGACACTCGTCTCGACCGTGAACCGATCTCTGGAGGATTTGTGGGAACGGGAAAATCTCCGACCTGCCTCCCCGATCGCCGATTCCGAGTGGCTTCAGCGAGTATTCCAGTTTGTACTGGGGCGTGAACCGGATCCTCGAGAGTTGGCGGCTTTTGTCTCCGACCCATCGCCCGACAAACAGGTTCGGTGGGTGGAGCGTCTCCACTCGGAGTCCCATTATGTCGACGAGTACGCTCGTTTTTGGGCGGACGTCTGGACCACGAACTGGTTGGGACATGCCAACGCGCCTCAGGGAACTTCTCCCGCCAATCGGGAAGGTTTCGAACGGTATCTGGAGAAAGTGATTGCCGAGGATCAGTCCTTTCAGGACTTGGTTTTCGACCTACTTGCCGCTGAAGGTTCGGGAGATCCTCTGGCCGAGGACTATCACGGCGCGACGAATTTTCTCCTGACGCATCATCAGACGGATGCCGTTTCCACGACCCAGGCCGTGTCCAGACTGCTGCTCGGTCGCCGACTCGATTGCGCTCAATGTCATCCCCATCCCTTCCACTCGGAATGGACGCAGCAGGAATTCTGGGAGTTGAACGCGTTCTTTCGTCAACTGCATGTCGACCAGCTTTCTCCCGACGCACCTGTCCGTCTGACGGACCGCGATGTTGCGGATGAGGCGGTGTATTTCGAGGAACCCAACGGATACCAGCGGGCAGCCTACCCGGTCCTGCCGGATGGAAGTGACATTCCGCCTTCGGGCAAAGTCGACGAGGTGCGACGGCGAGAGTTGCTGGCGCGTTGGGTCGCTGATTCGGAGGATTTTCCTCGAGTCGTGGTGAATCGGGCCTGGGCACATTTCTTCGGTTACGGTCTAGTCCATCCGGTGGATGACATGGGACCGCACAATCCTCCCACCGATTCGGAATTGTTGGACTTGTTGGCTCAGCAGTTCGTGGCTCACCAATACAGTCTGCGGCGATTGACGCAGTGGATTGTGCTGAGTGACGCCTTCCAGCGGTCCTCGACGCTTGACGAAAGAAATCTTACGGACGTCCCGGAGCGGGGCGAGGCACCGCGATTTAGCCGTTTCTACCTCCGCCCGTCGGCCCCCATGCCGACTTGGGATGCCCTCCAACAGTTGGCCCGATGGCGGAGTGATCCAGGATCAGCGGGAGATCAAGCCCGCCGATTCATGGCGGGCCGTTTAGCTCGATTGCTTTCTTCCGATCCAGTCCGTGGCGACGAAGGGAGGATCATCGACGGTGGAACGGACGACACGAGGGTGATGCCGGAAGGGATGCTGTTGCTTCAGCCCGGCACGAACCGGACGGAGGGATTGGTCTTGGAGCAGATTTTGAAGGCTTCCGAATCTCATGATGAGATTGTGCGGCATCTGTTCTGGGCAGCTCTGGGTCGGCCACCCGAGCCTCGAGAAGTGGAACTCGCTCGCCAAATGATCTCCGATTCGCCCCATCCGGAGACTGTCTTCCATGACATCTGGTGGACGCTGGTCAATAGTCAGGAGTTTCTCCTGCACCCGTAGGGCGGGAAATCGTTCGAAGAACTCGAGTGCACTGAACCCTTGGCAGATGCGTCTCCCACCCTGAGACCCGTGTTGGTGCTTGCCGGGCCCGTTCTGCTCGAGCAGCTATTGCACCTCTCCGTGGCCTTTGTGGATCAATGGCTCGCCGGGCGAGTGCTGGATACGCCCCATCTGGCCGCCATGGGACTGATTTGGTACGTCCTGTGGCTTATTCCTTCCCTGTTTGCCGCTATCTCGATCGGGGCCACGGCGATCATCGCCAGACTGGTCGGAGCCGGCCGGCAGCAGGAAGCTGTCCATGTCGCGAATCAGGCCATGGTGTTGGGACTGTTGTTCGCCGCTGTCGTGACGTTGGGACTCGTCCTTCTGCGGGAATCTCTTCTCGGACTGGCACAATTGGATGAGGAAGCGGCCCGATTGGCGGCTCGATATCTCGCAATCCTCGTCCCCGTGATCCCGCTGATCATGATCGAGCAAGTGGGGATCGGCTGCCTGCACGGAGCGGGAGACACGATCTCGGGTTTCTTGGCGATGACCGCGCTGAATCTGGTCAATGTCGTGCTCGGAGTCGGGCTCGTCATGGGCTGGGGGCCCTTTCCCAAATTGGGTTGGGATGGCTTGGCCATTGGAACGGCAGCCGGGCATTTGGTGGGAGGAGCTGCCATTCTGCTGCTCCTCCTGCGAGGTCGAGCCGGGCTGCGTTTGTCTCCGAGGACGTGGTGGCCCGACCGGGAGGCGATTGTTCGCTTGCTGCGGGTCGGCGGACCCGGAGGAATGGACATGGTTTCGATCGTGCTCTGCCATCTCTGGTTTCTTTCGATCATCAATTCCCTGGGAACGATGGCCGCGGCCGCTCATGGCTTGGCCGTGCGGATTGAATCGCTCGCCTACTTGCCCGGCTCGGCGTTTCAGGTCGCGGCGGCCACATTGACCGGTCAGAGTCTGGGGGCGGGAGATGTCCGCCGCGCCGTACGGAGCGTGCGGACTTCCTGGGTAGCTTGCACCTTGCTGATGGGATCGGCCGGCGTGATTTTCTTCACCGCCGGAGAGCCGCTGGCCTATTTCTTCTTGGGGCCCGGGACACAAGAGGCCGGAGGCTTGGCCGCGAGCCTGCTGCGAATCGTGGCCCTCGCCATGCCGGCCTTGGCTCTGGAAATGGTGTTGATCGGCGCCCTTCGCGGCGCTGGAGACACCCTCTGGACGCTCGCTGTCACCTTCTTCGGATTCTTGGTCATTCGAATTCCACTGGCTTATTTCTTGGCCTGGGACGCAATTCCCCTTCCCGGCGGTTACATCCTGGAGGGGATGGGATGGGGAGTCGTGGGAGCCTGGTACGCCATGGTCACCGATATTGCCGTGCGAGCCGCTCTGGTTCTGGGACGATTTTGGCAAGGGGGTTGGAGTCGCGTCCGAGTCTGAAAGTCGCGGCCTGCACACCAAGAGTCGCGGGTGGCGCGGTACCATGAAAGAGAGTTGAATGTTACCGGCCGAATTGTGATCGCATTTGTGGCCGAATTATGGTCGTGCTTTTGCCAGCGAGCGAGCCTTCCCCTCGCCCCTGGTGGAATCAATCCAACGATCGCAAGTCGCCGCTCGCAAATTGCCATCGGCGCAGCCCGCGCACCTTGCCCCCAGCTCAGGACAGGAGGGGACCACTGATGAACACTGAGGGACACTAATGGGCCGGCATTGACCGTGTGCCACGGAAGAGGCAATCCCTTTCACCCACCCGTCGCTGACCAACCGTGGTCTGGTCCTGGCAACATGCCTGACCAATTCCTTCTGATCAGTGTTCGTCAGTGTTCATTCGCGGTTCCCCACCGACACCCGCCGGCG
>JBJHCD010000689.1:0-3899 GCA_050485845.1 Pirellulaceae bacterium
CCATAATCCACGGGTGGTACCCCCCGCGCCAACTGGTCCCGGTCCGCGACAGCCAGCTCGTCGACCTTGCCACCAGCGTTCCACAGCAGCAAGGCGGTCAAGATACCGGCCGCGTAGGCGGTCACCAGCGAGCCGGCGCGAGCCAAGCGGCGCCACCGAGCTTGGCGGCAGACGATGGCGGACGTCCTGTTGCGTAACGTCCGCCGCAAGGTTTCGCTGGCACGGGGTAATTCGAAAACGCCGTCTGGCAAGTGGTCGAGGCCGTTGAGGAGGGGTTCCTTCTGGTGAGCGTCGCTATCTTTCATCGTCAACACCTCATTACGTCGTGCCGCCGGTGCCGGCGGCGGCTGTGATTCCGACTAATCCCTTGCCAACCGCGAATACGCTTGCCGAAACGCCGCTCGCGCTCGCGACAGCAGCGACTCGATCGCCTTGTGAGTTTCACCCCATTGGGAAGCGATCTCCTTTGGTGAAAGCTGCCGCTCATATCGAGCGCGGAGCACCTCCTGGTATCGCGAGGGTAACTCGGTATAGGCCAGCCCGATCAACTCGGCCAAATCCAACCTGTCACTCGGCAAGGCTTCCTGCCGCACTTCGTCCCGGTCGGACTCCTGGTGGATCGCTTCCTTCTGCCAGCGGCGCCGATAATTGCGCAGCACGTTCTCCGCGATTCCGTACAACCACTGCTGGAAAGAACCGCGCCGGGGATCGAAGGAAGCGATGCGCCGCACCGCGATCATCCAACACTCTTGCACGACTTCGTCCGTGCGATGGTGGTCGCGCCGAGTGCGGAGAAAAACGTAGCCGTAAAGGGCATGGAACGTCCTGTCATAGAGCGTTTGCCATGCCCACGAATTCCCCTCGATCACCGCTCGGCGGAGGGCCGCCTCTTCCTCTTGACGATCGCGCAGGGCATCCACGGGGTCTAAAGAACGTTCGCTTCGCCCGGGATGACTATTGTTCATTTCTTGAAGAGTCCCTTTCGGCGAAGTAACACACATCGCAGCCGAACGCAGGCTCGTCGGACAGCCCATTCTTCCGACCACCAGGGGTTTGTATAGGCTATCTTGTTGCAAGTCGATCAATTCATTCGAAAAAAATCAGAAATCACTTCGCGGCCGGGTGAAGCCCACCAGAGAGAACCTGGGGGCTCTCACTACAGGTGACCTCTCAGCGTCAACGGGAGATGATGCGCCGGTATTGACGGCAAAGCATGGAGCGGGAACGTGGAGGTTCAAGACGGCACACCAAAGCTTCCTCTCCTTCTTGAGTCATCTCGCAAAATAGTGATAACGTCGGACTGCCAGGGCTACGGCGGCGTGAAGTCGAGAGGCAAATCGGGCCAGGCATGCATCCCAGCCGTCAATTCTCGATAGAGTTCGGCCATCGTCTCCGACAATTGCTGGAGCGTCTCCGGTCCGTTGTCGCTGGTGAAAAAGACCAGCGTGTTGCGGGCTCGCTCCAAACGGTCCAAAGCGTCCAACACCTCGCCAACCGCATGATCGAGATGCTCCACGTTGGCAAAGTATTCCGCTTCCTGGTCGTTCCGAGCCACGTTCTGGTATTTGCGAACCAGTTCGGGGGGCGAAGCGACCGGCTCATGCGGCTCGTGAAACGGCAAGTAAAGAAAAAACGGTTGGTCCGGATGCTGCCGGACATGGGTCTCCATCCACGCGATTCCCTCGGCCGCGGCCAGACGGCAGCTATAGCCTTCGAGCCGCCCGACGGGCTGACCGTTACGAACGTAGTTGATGGGATTCTCGTGCGAAGGGGCGGCATTGTTCTGCGTGGCCAGCCAGTGGTCGAAACCGGCGTCACCTGGTTGCGGTTGTTGCGGGTCGTTGAAGATGGCATTGCAATGCCACTTCCCCGCCATGGCCGTGGCATAGCCCGCTCGCCGCAGGACCTGCGGCAGCGTCAGCTCCTCCCGCCGCAAGTGCACCAGATGCCGACTGGCGACACTCGAGGCCGGTCGCTGCTCGACGCTCGGAATCCAGTCATAGACCCCTGCCCGGTTCGGGTCGCGGCCGGTGAGCAATCCAACTTCCGCCAGTTTTCGGCACAAAACCGGAGACGAAAACGCTACCTTGTCCTTCGGCCGGGGTTCTTGTTGGCTACGGACGTAAGGGGGGGGGCCCGCGATGTGACCTGATGAACCCGAGTTGGACGAGCCTCCCCCGATTTGCTCCCCTCGCGATGGAGAAACTGATGATGATGTGTGGCGTATTGGGCGTAAACCGCTGGAGCTGGGTGGTGCTCGTCTCCCTGCTGGTCAGTCCCACCCTGGCTGATGAATTCGCCGAGCTGAAGCTGCACCAATGGCACCAGTGGCGAGGCCCCCTGGCGACCGGTGAAGCACTCCACGGGAATCCTCCCACCGAGTGGAGCGAAACGAAGAACATCAAGTGGAAAAAAGAGATTCCTGGGCGGGGAAGTGCAACGCCCATCGTCTGGAAAGACCGCATCTACCTCGTGACGGCCGTTGAAGTGGCGGATGCCGAGTCAGCTCGGTCGTCCGCCTCGGATGAGACACAAGTCGCACAGCAGCCAGAGCGGGGTGGCCAGCGTGAACGCGGGGGCAGGGGAGGGGGACGATTTGGAGGACGGGGTGGCCGAGGGGGCGCCCGGGTCGCTCGGGAACATGAATTCACCGTCCTCTGTCTGGACCGTGAATCGGGCGAGGTGATCTGGCAACAGGTAGCCGCGACGGAGGTTCCTCACGAGAGTTTGCACCAGACCAATACGCACGCTTCCTCTTCTCCCACCACGGACGGAAAACGACTGTACGTCTCTTTCGGCTCCCGAGGCATTTTCTGCTACGACCTGGAGGGAAACCTGCTTTGGACTCGGAATCTGGGCCGGATGAGCACTCGAAATGCCTTTGGGGAAGGGAGTTCGCCCACCATCTGGGACGACGTCCTGGTCGTCAATTGGGACCACGAAGAACAGTCGTTCATCGTCGGACTGGAAGCCGACACCGGGGAAATTCGCTGGAGAGTCGATCGCGATGAACTTAGCACCTGGGCGACGCCGCTGGTGGTCGAGCACGACGGCAAAACGCAGGTCATCACGAATGGCTCCAATCGCGTGCGCAGCTACGATCTCCAGACTGGGGAATTGCTCTGGGAGTGTGGGGGCCAAGCGGCCAATCCGATTCCCTCGCCCGTTCGCCGGGACGATGTGGTTTACTGCATGACCGGCTACCGAGGATATGCTGTCTTCGCCATTCCGCTCGACGCCCGTGGTGACATCACCAACTCGTCCGAAGTCCTCTGGAGCCGAAACGACACGGGGCCTTACATCGCCTCGCCGGTTCTGCATGAGAATATCCTCTACGTGACCAAGGGGCGCGATGCGATCTTTTCCTCGCTGAATGCCGAAACGGGAGAGCCGCACGTCGATCAGCAGCGCCTCCCGGGGATGAACATCCTTTATGCGTCGCCGGTGGCCGCCGGCGGCAGGATTTACTATGTCGATCGCGAGGGAACCGCCCTGGTCTTGAAGCATGGCACGGATCTCGAGATCCTGGCGACGAACAAACTGGAAGAAGGAGTCGATGCTTCCCCCGTCGTGGTAGATAACCAGCTCTTTCTACGGGGCGAACGGCACCTCTACTGTATTCAGGAGTAACGTTATTCCGGATTAATGTCTTGCGTGTTCCTCGTTAACTTGATTCGCTGTTAACTTGATTCGCTTCTCCAGCACCGCTAGGATGCAGGTTGGAGTTGGAAGACGCAAGTGGCGTGTCCCGGGCCTTTCTCGGGAGGCGGAGGCGATCGTGGGTCGTTGGGGGTGAACCATCCACGGGAGTTGTCGGCCGCCGATGGCCGATAGGGCGAGAGACCGATACTTGGCGGAACTGATGGAATCGCGGGCGCCCGTGTGGCCCCATAACCTCC
>JBJHCD010000690.1:0-3897 GCA_050485845.1 Pirellulaceae bacterium
CCAACGGTCATGGCCGATATTTGGGCACGTCAGTTCAATAAAGCGGACACCACGCTCCACCAATCGCCGAGCCAGCAGGCATTGGCGTCCAAAGATCGCCGTCCCCTTGGAGGTCTCCTCCAGTCCATACATCCGCTGCGTCACTTCGCTTTCGCTCGA
Source organism: Pirellulaceae bacterium (assembly GCA_050485845.1). Taxonomy (GTDB): domain Bacteria; phylum Planctomycetota; class Planctomycetia; order Pirellulales; family Pirellulaceae; genus JBJHCD01. The sequence continues at coordinate 160 of JBJHCD010000690.1, forward strand.
CAAGTCCGCCAATTCGGGAACCGCCGTCTGCATCCGAAACGCCAACTCGTAGTTGGCGATTGCCGACTCCAATTGATCGACGGCTCCCAATCGAGCGACGGCTTGTTCATCCAATTCCCGCAACAAGTCCAGCTTCTTTCGCTGCAAATCGGGCGATTTCTCGCGAGGGCGAACATTGGCCAGCGGCATGTCGCCCGACTGGAAGATGGAGGCCTGGTAAGTGGCGGGAAGAAAGCCGCTGTTGAAATTGTCCAGTCCGCCTGGCGGAATTAAACCGCCATTCAGCACGACGAAGCCTGGCAAGTCCTGGCACTCACTCCCCAGTCCATATCCGAACCAGGCCCCCATGCTCGGCCGCCCCTGCAAGCCACTTCCCGTGTGGAGGACCTAATTCGCATTGGTATGTTCGGAAAAGTTGGAGGTCATCGAGCGAATGATGGCCAGATCATCGACATGCTCGGCCACGCGAGGAAACAGGTCGCTGACCGGAATCCCCGACTCGCCGTACGGCCGGAATTTCCAGGGGCTGGCGAGCGTCGAACCGACGTTATCGAACTGCGTCGGCTCGATCTTCATCGGAAAGGGCTTACCGTTCTCTTGGTCCAGGCGCGGCTTGGGATCAAACGTATCGACTTGCGATGGCCCCCCATCCATGTAGAGGAAGATCACGTTCTTGGCGCGAGCCGGAAAGTGAGGAGGGCGTGGGGCGAACGGCCTTGCATCCGACCGACTTCCCCCCTTCGCATCACTGGCCGCGGACTGCTCACCCCATAGCGCCGTGAACGCCAGGGCTCCGAAACCGAGAGCCGCCTCGCGCAACAGTCGGCGACGGGAACAACAATATCCACCAGCGGGAACGATATGATTCATCGACGAGCCACTTCGCATCAACGGTTTGTCATTCGACAAGAATCAGCTCCTTGACATTCATCAGGACATGAGCCAACTCGGCCCACTCCGTCTGCATCTCGGATAAATTCAAATTCCCCGCGAGATTACGTTCAGCGGGGTCGCATGCATCGTCCCGACCTTCAGCCTCGGTGGAATCTCCCCCGAGAAAACTTCTCGCGGCCAATAATTCCGATTCCGAAGGGGGACGAGAAAATGCCTGCCAATACATTCGGGTTATTCCCTCTTCCACCGACTTCGGCTGCTCCGAGATGACCCGCTCGGCCCACTGCCTGGCGAGTTCCACCACCAATGGGTCATTCATCATGATCAAGGCCTGAGCGGGAACGTTCGACGAATTGCGCCGTCCCACGGAGCTGAAAGGCTGCGGCGTGTCGAAGGCCAGCATCATGGGTGACAGAAAGTTGCGACGGACCGCAATGTAGATGCTCCGCCGTCCCTCTCCATCCAGCGGCCCGCTCTTGCCGGGGCGACCACGACCTTGCATGAAGGGAGTCAAATGAATCGGCACGCTGGGACCATACATGGTCGTGTCGAGCCGTCCGGCCAGGGTCAGCAATGTATCTCGAATCGCCTCACCTTGAAGGCGGCGAATTCGCATTCGATGCAATAGCAACACCTCGGGATCCTGCTCATCGAACTCCGGGCGCGGAAGACTGGACATCTGATAGGTACTCGACAATACCACCCGGCGAATCATCCGCTTCACGGACCAGCCGTCGTCAATGAAGCTGATGGCCAAGTGATCCAGTAGTTCGGGATGAGTCGGCTCGTCCCCGAGTACTCCGAGGTTGTCGGTCGAAGCGACGATGCCCCGACCGGTCAAATGGTGCCAAATTCGATTCACCATGACTCGCGACGGAAAAGGATTGGCCGGGTCGATCATCCACTGGGCCAGATGGTCCCGTCCGCTTCCGGTTGCGATCCGGGGTGGGTCCTCTCCCGCAATCGCCATCAGAAATCGACGTGGAACCGGGGGACCGAGCGTGCGGGGATTTCCTCGAATCATCAGCCGTTCGTCCATGCCCGTCCCCTCCCACATCGCGGGAGCCGTCCGGACCTTCCATTGTACGTTTTCCCCGAGAGCCGCCCGCCGCGCCTGGTACTCCGCATGCAGGTCCTTCCAGCCGTCGTTCGGTCCCTCGCTTCCGAACAATTCACCGTGGTCAAGGTACCAGTTCGCCAGCGCGGCTCGGTCGAAAGGCGAATCGGTGGATTCTCCACCGAGCCGGCCAGATCGAATCTCTTCCTGTAATTCCGCGAACAGCGAGCCGTAAACCGAGGCCAATGTCTCCCAGTCCACGTTGAGTTTCGACTTGTTCTTGAACTCGTTTTTGAACTCGGTTCCAGCTCGGTCTTGCTCAAGCTCGCCAAGTACAACGGGGGACCGGACCTGATCGGACATGAATTGGGCGACCAGAGCCATGGCGGGACTGGGCCGAGGCCGGTTCGGAACTCGCTCGGCCTGGACCACCATCAAGACCTCGAACGGCTGGTCCTCGACCGAGTGAAATTCGATGTGAGCCCGGTGTCCTCGATAACGCGACAGATCGTGAGTCACCCAGTGCAGCGTCCCTTCCTCGGGCCGCTGAAATTCCTTCACCAGATTTCCATGCAGCGGGCCGGCGAACATGGCATGCGAATTCACCGCCGCGTACGCGACCCCCGAACCTCGCACCAAATAGTGGACCGGGCCCGATTGAACGGCAAATGAAGGAGTTCGCATGGTCTGACCGGACCGCATCCAACTTCCCAATCGCCCCGACTCGGCCGCCACCTGCTCGGCCAATCCCAGGGACTTCCAGAAGGGATCGCGGCGAGCGGCACCCAACAGGCGAAACGCCGGCTTTTCCTCAAGCTGGTAAGGAAGCTCAAGCCATCCAGGTGAAACAGGCCCCGTTCCGAAAGCGTATCCATCGGTCAGCCATTTCGAATGGTTCGACGGGGCTTCGTGCCGCTTGTCCCGAGTAGGACCGGCTCGGAAATCCAAGATGACTTGCAGCTCGGAATCTCCCTCCCGACCGGTAAGCTCGTCTTCCTGACGCCCATTTTCTTGGCGCCTGTTTTCTTGGCGCCCGTCGTCCGGAGTGGCACCCGCAAACGGTCCCAAGAGCGACCGAGTGGTTCGAACCTGCTCGACCCACTGAGACACGGCCGATGGAACGTCGACTCCTTCCTCTTCCGCCTGAAGGGCAAATCGACCCCAGAGCGAAAAGGGATCCGATGTCTCTTGACGCCCCTTCCAAAGATGGACGGCCCAGCGCTTTACCAGTTCCGGACGGAGACCTCGGCTTTCAGCGGCTGCTTCGAAGAGCCTTTTCGTTTCTGCGGACCACTCGTCGAACGGTCGGTCCAAGTCCGCCAAGCCGGCGGACGGGGCTCCCTGTTCTGAGTCCCCCTCGGAATCGCCTTGGGACGTTTCCGCCTCGCGTTCCTCATCCTCCTCGTCATCTCTCTTATCATCTCCCTCGTTCCCCCGAGGCGATGACTTGCGAAGGCCCCGCAGCCCTTCCCGAGCGGCGAGCAGATATTGAGGGAGTTGCGAGACGACGTCGTCCCTCCCTTCCACCAACATCGGGCCGGCTCGCTGGGCGAACTCCTCGGCGAGGTCCTCCAACTGCTCGGCCACCTCGCGGTGGTTGTCGAGGGTGTCGAACGGCGCTTGACGGTATCCGGAACTCTGTAGAAACCCGAACAGCGCGTAGTAATCGGATTGCGGAATTGCATCAAACTTGTGGTCGTGGCAGCGAGCACACGCGACGGTCAAGCCCAGGAACGTCTTGCTGAAAACATCCAGCATGTTGTCGAACCGATCACACTCATCCATCC
>JBJHCD010000691.1:0-3890 GCA_050485845.1 Pirellulaceae bacterium
GTCCGGAGTCGCAGGTGCGCGGCTCGTTCAGGCCGCGCAGCGCGACGCCCGACCAGGCGCCGCCGGCAACCGGCCGGCCGGGCGCGGACGGGCGCTCGCACGCGGCACGCGGCGACAGAACACGAGAGGGAGTTTGAGCGAAGGGTGAGTACGGAGCGCAGGATCCATGGAAAACCTCCGGAGACGGGGCGCACGGACGTTATCCCGCCGCGGCTGGTTGCCGACAATCGCGGTCTGGTAGTCGGCGGTCTTGAGCACCTCGGCGATCGTCAGCACCGAACGGTTCAGATAGCCTTCGTAGCCCGGTTTGCCGATCTGCCGAGGGGTGCCGCGGAGAAACTCATACATGTTTCCCATCCCGGCCAGGTGATGATCGACGCCGGTGAGCAACATGGCACGCGTGGGTGAGCAGGTCGGGGCGGCGTGAAAGTTGGCGAAGACAGTGCCTGCGGCGGCCAGGGAGTCGAGCACGGGAGTTGCGATTTCGCTGCCGTAACAGCCCAGGTCGCTATACCCCAGGTCATCGGCCACCACGATCAGCACATTGGGAAGAGGTTCGGCCGCTCGGCTCGGCAGCGAGTCCACCAGCGCGGCTGTAATTCCCCAAGTGAGAATTCCCGCCATGCAGCGCCATCCCGCAGTCGTCTCGCAGGTCATGTCCGTCTGTCCATGCGTTGATAAAGATTCTCGCAGACACTCGGCACCAGTAAGCAGCCATTGTAGCGAGTATCTTCGGTCGTCACACTATGTTCCAATGAAGGACATTCAGCCGGTCATGGTCTCGCTGGACGGGATCAAGGCCACGCTTCACTTGGCCATCGAAGATTCCACGGGCGATTCAGCCATTGTCGAGTACATCGACGGAGAGCCGGTCGTTCATCATGGGTGTGAGTACCGTGTGATGACGAATGACCCTGCTTACGACGAGCAGTTGGCGAACCTGGCTCGGTACGACTTCACCAATGCCACGCGTCAGACTCCGCTTCCCGGCAACGTGGATCCCCGCGACCGGTTCGTTCGCGCCTCGTATTACCTTCAAATGCTTCCCGAGCCGGAATCCGAACGTGAAGCGATTGCTTCCATTCTCGCCATCGCCCGCAATGTCTCCGTCCCATTCGGCGCACCGAATAATCTACCCGGTTCCCTGTACAACACCGAGTACCGGACGGCGATCGATCTGAAAAACCTCCGCTATTGCTTCGAACTGACGACGGCACCGAACGTCATCTGGATCGATATGTCTAACTTTAACCTCGCCCCTGGTTCGCCCGTCATGGTACTCGATCCGGATGACATTGAACTTACCGGCAATGTGTCTGGGAAATTTCGAGAGATCGAGGCTCCTCCGTTTTAAGGGATGCGCTGGATCGTATGGTTCGACCGAGCCTAATCGAGCGTCGGTCTTATTGCCCTCGGGGCGTCTGAAGTTCGCGATCTCATTCGAATCGAAAAGGAGGGCGGGGAGAAAGCGAAGGCAGGGGCCGGGAATGAGCCGACTATGGAATACACGGATTTGAGTCACTGGTTCGGTCAGCCGACTCCCTGGACGCCGGCCGGTCCGTAGGCATCGTAGGCCCGACAACTCGGGCCGTTCGTGTAGAGTGTTCCGTTCGCGGGGCATTGGCTCGCTCGCGAGCCAATGCATCGGATGCAGATCGCGAATCGGCGACGGGCACCCGAATCGCTCGACACATTTGCCGGAATGCTGCTGAGATCCGAAGCCATTCTTCTTACGAGCGTTCAAGGGCCGGACGTTTGTTGTTCCTTGCTGGCCTTTGCCGCCGAAAGTTGGGGTTCCAGGTGGAGCGTCAGAAGTTGGGAGTGGGAGGGCGGTACTGAGCGATGTCGATCTCCCGAAACCAGGCAATCGTCTTTTCGAGTCCCTCGCGGAGGGGCGTTCGAGGCTCCCAGTTCAGCTTCTCCCGAGCCAGTCGAATGTCGGGGCGACGGCGAGTTGGATCGTCGGCCGGCAGCGGTTCGGTTCGCAATCGGGATGAACTTCCCGTCAACTCGATCACCTCTCGCGCCAACTCGAGAATCGTAAACTCATCGGGGTTTCCCAAGTTGACGGGCCCGTGAAAATCCTCCGGTCCGTTCATCATTTGAATCAAACCTTCCACCAAGTCGTCTCGATAGCAGAAGGACCGTGTCTGGCTCCCGTCACCGAACAGAGTGATGTCTTCTCCCGACAAAGCTTGGCGAATGAAATTCGAGACAACTCGGCCATCAAACGGGTGCATTCGAGGACCATAGGTATTGAAGATTCGAACGATGCGAACATCGATCTGGTTTTGCCGGTGGTAGTCCATGCACAAGGTTTCGGCCACCCGTTTCCCTTCGTCGTAACAAGCTCGTGGGCCGATCGGATTCACTGACCCCCGATACGACTCGGGCTGCGGATGGACCTCCGGATCGCCATACACCTCGCTGGTCGAGGCTTGTAGAACTCGGGCCCGACACCGTTTGGCCATCCCCAGGACATGAATCGCACCGAGCACCGACGTCTTGGTGGTCTTGATGGGGTTGTATTGGTAATGGCCGGGAGCGGCCGGGCAGGCCAGATTGTAGATTTGATCGACTTCTAGCCAGATCGGGCTGGTGATGTCATGCCGAATCAGCTCGAAGTTCGGTCGCCCCAGCAAGTGGGCGACGTTCGATTTCTGACTGGTGAAGAAGTTATCCAGGCAGATGACATCATGATTCTCGTCGACCAGGCGTTCGCAGAGGTAGGAGCCCAAGAAGCCGGCCCCTCCCGTAACCAAAACTCGTTTGATGGTGCCGGACATCGCGATTGAACTTCTCCCTGTTGAATCCCTGACGGATGACTGAAAGCCAGTTGCTCCCCTTCGCCGGTGTTGGCAACGCGGGGCGTTCATGGCTGTGTGAGCGTCGTTTTTTGGTGACCGATTGGTTCCCGAGCCAAGCTTCGAGTATATCTCGGCGGGCCTTCGCTCCAATCAGGGTAGAGCCAGTGGCTGGGTGGGAGGAAGGTGATTGAGATCGACATCCCCAGCGAAAGCGACTTCCCTAGGTGCCCGAACTCAAGGAGGAAGTCCGCCGATTGATCCCAGAGCCAGGATTGACGCCGCTGCACGCGTTTCGGATGGGCTTCGCCCCGACGGAGAAGCAGCGTACGCCGCGGCGTACGGTCGAAGAGGTGTTTCGGCGGATGTAATGGCGGCTTGCACGCGAGCAACTTGGTTCGGACAATTGGGCATCCGAAGAGAGCCGTGCCGTTCTTCTTATTGGGGGTTAGTGTGAAGGGGAGGCGTGTACCCGGCGCTGACCCGACGAATTGCCAGTCGTGCTACCCTCACATGGGCGGGTTTGTTGAATGCGAAGACACCCTACGGTTTCTGAGCGTCCAAGACATCTTCCGCTCTCGGGGCGAGGACCCCGTGAGCGGGGGGGTCGGGTACCTGGCGCTATCCCGACGGCTTGCGCCTCGGAATCACCTCATGTGGGTGGATTCATTGGATGCGAAGACACCCTACGGTTTCTGAGCGTCCGACGCAAATCGCTGTGGGCGAAACGCACGTGACGGGCTGGTCGGAGAGCCGGATGCGGGAGATCCGCACGTCCGGTTCGACGAGCGGGGACGTGGAAACGGAGCATGGCAGGACTATTGAGGCACCGGTAACGAAAGGTCCGGAACCAGCTAGGTCTTGCCTAAACCACCGCGCCACTCCCCGACTCTACTACTGACATGCGGGTCTTGGCGTGATGCGCGGGGCGGTGGGTGGTGGGGTGTGTGCCCACCCACACTAGCCCGAGGCGCGAGCCGTAGGGATCGCCCCGGGTACACGCTTTCCACTCGGTTTTACGCTCTGCAGACGGATTCCCAGCTGATCCTTCCGGAGGGCTCCCGGTGCACTACGCATCCGGAGACC
>JBJHCD010000692.1:0-3879 GCA_050485845.1 Pirellulaceae bacterium
GGGGAGTTCGGCAGCGTCCGATCTGGACCGCCATCGTTGTCATCTTGGTCATTGCCCTGTTGGCCCTCTCGGACTATCGGCGGCGTTCGTCCTTCACCGGCTGGCCCGACCCGAAACCGCCGGAGATTCCCGTCGGATACGAACTGGCCGAGGACGCCGAACAGGGACGGATCCTGTTCGCCAAGTACGGCTGCAACAGCTGTCACCCCATTGCCGGACAAGGCCGGCACGTGGCGGTCGATTTCACAAAGCTCAAGACTCCTCTGTCGCGGGACAAGATTCGCAGCTATATCCTGCAGCCTCCGAAAGGAGTGGCCATGCCGGGTTACGCGGATCGGTTGGTTGACGAGGAATTGCATTCCCTGGTAGAGTTCTGTCATGCGGTTCAAACACTCCCGCGTCGCCTCTAGTGCCGTTGCGCTGCTGCACTTATCGCTGCTGGCGGGCTGCCATCGGGAACATGATCAGTCGGTCCTGCACCCCGCCAGTTCGGCGGCTTCCGAGATCGCGTGGCTCTCCTGGTTCTTGATGATCCTCTGCACCGTCATCTTCATCGTGGTGATGGGGCTGACCATGGTGGCCGTGTTCTGGCGAGTTCCCACCCCGAAGTCGGAGGAGTCAAGAACGCGTGGCTCCGCCGATATGAGCCCCGGTCTGTCGCCGCTGGGCGACCGGTTCATTCTCTGGGGCGGAGCCATCATCCCGGGTATTCTCCTGGTGCTCATTCTCCTCGTCTCCCTTCGAACTCAGGTCGCCCTGCACATTCCCGAAACAGCGCTGACCATTGAAGTGATCGGACATCAGTGGTGGTGGGAAGTCCATTACCGCGATCAGGAGATCGAGATTGCCAACGAACTGTATATTCCCGTCGGGGAACCGGTTCGTCTGAAGCTGAAAGCGGCCGACGTCATTCATTCTTTCTGGGTTCCGAACCTTCAGGGAAAAACGGATATGATCCCCGGAGTGACGAACGAGATGTGGATTTCCGCTTATCGCCCGGGCGTGTTTCGAGGGCAGTGCGCGGAATACTGCGGCGTGCAGCACGCGCTGATGGCCCTGGTCGTGGTGGCCGTTCCCCGCGAGGAATTTGACCAGTGGCTGGAAACGATGCAGCAGCCGACACCCGAACCGGAAACCGACCTGCAGCGCCGTGGTAAAGAGGTCTTTCAGGAGGCTTCCTGCAATAACTGCCACGCTGTCGCCGGTACGAAGGCCAAGGCCGAATTGGCTCCCGACCTCACCCACTTGGCCAGTCGCCGCACGATCGGAGCCGGGATCCTGCCCAATAATCGAGGGAATCTCGCCGGTTGGATCAGCAATCCACAGACACTGAAGCCGGGAAATCGCATGCCTCGGACACACCTCGAACCACACGACTTACACGCCCTGATCTCGTATCTCGAGACGCTGAAGTAGGAGGATCGTCCGAGTGACCAGCTCACCGGAAACGGAAGCACAACTGAGCCGGACTTGGGCTCCCGCGCGAGGATTCCCGGGAGTCTTGTCCGAAGTGAATAACCAGATCCTCGGTATTCGCTTCATGGCCACCGCCTTTCTTTTCTTTCTGATAGGCGGTGTTCTGGCCCTGCTGATGCGGATTCAGTTGGCCGTCGGCGAAAACACGTTTATCGGGCCGCAAGTTTACAACGAACTGTTCACCATGCACGGTTCGACGATGATGTTTCTCTTCGCCGTGCCGTTCCTGGAGGGACTGGCTGTCTATTTGCTGCCACCCATGATCGGGGCGCGCGATGTCGCCTTCCCACGAATGACCGCTTACGGCTACTGGGTCTATCTGTTCGGTGGAATTATCTTCTACGCCAGCTACTTCTTCGGCGCGATTCCCGACATCGGCTGGTTTGGTTACACCCCCCTTTCCACGACCCGTTTCACGCCCGGCGTCTCCACGGACTTCTGGCTGCTGGGGCTCAGCCTCGTCGAAGTGGCTGGACTGACCGCGGCCGTCGAGATCGTCGTCACGATCCTGAAGTTTCGCGCGCCGGGAATGTCGTTGGGACGCATGCCGCTGCTGGTCTGGGCCTTCCTGGTGGCGGGATTGATGATCCTGTTCGCCTTTTCCGTGCTGCTGACCGCCACGCTCCTGCTGGAACTCGACCGGACACTGGAAACGAGGCTCTTCGACGTCAATCGAGGTGGCAGCAACCTTCTCTGGCAGCATCTCTTCTGGTTCTTCGGTCACCCGGAAGTCTACATCATGTTCCTTCCGGCCAGTGGGATCATCTCGATGATCGTCCCCCCGTTCGCTCGCCGCCGACTGGCCGGCTATGTTCTGGTCACCGCGGCGATCGTCGTCATGGGCTTTGTCAGCTTCGGCTTGTGGGTCCATCACATGTTTGCCGCCGGACTCCCCCCCCTTTCCATGACCTTTTTTACCGCGGCCAGCTTGATGATCGCCATGGCCAGCGGAATTCAGGTCTTCGCCTGGATCGCCACCTTCTGGGGAAGTCGGCCCAGATTCGATCCCCCCCTCCTGTTCGTGCTCGGGTTCGTGTTCATCTTCGTCCTGGGTGGATTAACCGGTGTCATGGTGGCCGTCGTCCCCTTCAACGTCCAGGTTCATGACACCTACTTCATTGTCGCTCACTTCCACTACGTCCTGATCGGCGGCGTGATTTTTCCTGTCTTTGCCGGGCTCTACTACTGGCTACCCAAAATGAGCGGCCGACTGGGAGACCCGCTGCTGGGAAGACTAAGCTTCTGGTTGACCTTTCTCGGATTCAACGCCACGTTCTTTCCCATGCATGTGATGGGGTTCCTGGGGCTGGCGCGCCGAGTCTACACGTATCCTCGGTCGCTCGAACTGGATGGTTACAATCTCTTTTCCACCGCAGGCGCGTTCCTGATGGGCCTGGGAGTCTTGTGTTTTCTTGTCGACTTCGGTTGGAGCTTGTGGCGTGGCAAATCGGCCGAGAAAAATCCTTGGAACGCCGATTCCCTGGAATGGTCAATCAGCTCCCCACCCCCCGTCTTCACCTTCTTCCACTGGCCCCTGGTTCGTGGTCGCCATCCGCTGTGGGAAGAGAAGCCAAGAGAAGGAGAGGACGAAGAACTGATCCGCCTGTCCGATGGCCTGGCCGGCGAACCGCAACATTGGCGAGGGACCCTGGTCACCGACGCCACGGATGCGCGACCGCAAGCGATTCAGTACCTCCCCGGACCCAGCTATGTCCCCCTCTGGGCTGCCATCGGAACGACCCTCGCCGCCGTTGGAGTCTTGTCCAGGGGGTATATCCTCTCAGTATTCGGCATCCTGTTCGTCATGATCGCCGTCATCTTTTGGGCACGACCCTCCCGGAAGATGCTCCAGCTGCTTGGTAACAGTGACCTGCCACAAAAGACGCCTCTTCCCATTCATGCCTCCGGAACACTCTCCACGAACTGGTGGGGAATGCTGGGATTTGTTTCGATTGTCGCCTCCGGATTCGCGGCCCTGATTTACTCCTATTTCTACATTCGCCTGTTTTCGCCCCAGTGGCCGCAGGATCAGATCGCCGCGCCCCATCTCGGCGGGCCCTCGCTCGGATTCGGCCTTCTGCTCGCCTCGGGAATCCTGCACCACTTCGCCCACCGGTATTGGAACCACCAAAACACTCGGCCGACGCAAGGCTGTCTTCTCGCCGGCCTCGGCATGGCGCTCGGATTCATCGCCTTCCAGGCCCAGGAATGGTGGCGGCTTGATTTCACACCGCAAGACAACGCCTACGCGTCCCTGTTCTTCGTGCTCGGAGGGGCTTTGGCCTTGGCGGTCCTCGTGGGGATTGCCTTCAGCGGAGTCGCCCAACTGCGAATCCACCGAAATTTCCCGGGAGATCAGGCAGGCCGGACGCTGCTCGTGGAAATCACCGCGCTGTACTGGTG
>JBJHCD010000693.1:0-3877 GCA_050485845.1 Pirellulaceae bacterium
TCCCAGGGCCGACGGTAATTCTTGCGAACGCATCGCTGAAGCTCGGGTTATCGGTCCCGAAGATTTTCCTCACCGAGACGAGTCTACTCCGCGATCATTGTGACCAGCCTGGTCACCGAGGGGGCTTAGTCCTCACACTCCACCTGTCGCTCAACATCCACATGGACACCGTAGAAGTTGTTTTCGGGAACATTGATGCAGAAGATGAACACTTCTGGGTCAGCCTCACCTTTGTGTGCAAAACCACCGGGGCTCGGCCCCCCTGGATTGTCCATGAAGGGCGGATCTTCGTAATCCTGAATCTTCACATTTTCTTCTACATCCGCGAATCGGAAGCCAGGGTTAAGTACGATGCAGATCTCAACCTCGCCGTTGACCGGTGCTGAAAAAGTCACAATGCCAGCTTTGTGGGTCTGTCCTGCGTAAAGAATGACCTCCAGTCCTTCTGGATCATACTCCGTGAACGTGGCCCAGTTGCCTTGATCCACATAACGGTCGCCGGCCGCCCAGGCGGTCTCGTCCTTCCAGCAAAGCTCCGGTTCGTTGTAGCAAAAGGTCACGTGGCTGATACCGTACAGCTTATTGTTGTTTAGGTTAACCGGGGCCACGAGTGCCGTATCGCCGAACGAGCCGGCGGGATAATAGTAGACGTTGGCGTCGGGGCCACCCTTGACGATTACCGTGCATACTGGCCACTCCGACGACCAGCTAAAGGTGGTTCCGTTACTGTCGTAGATGGTAATGAGGTTGCCGTCGTCGGTCAGGTAGTCACCGTCCATGCCAGTGTCTTGCCATCCGTCGATCTTGTAGGAGAATTCACCGCAGCCTCCGGCCCGTTCGCATTCTTCCTCGGCATTCCCAGATTGCCAAGGACGCACTGTCATCTGAGCTTGAACAGTTGCGGTGGCAAATAGCATGGCGACCGCCAAAGCGAAACCGAACATTTTTTTCACGTTCATGACACAGTTCCCCTTACATAGTAATCCCTAAATCGATGATCCCAAAAACGAACGAATGGGCCGGTGGCGGCGGACCGCCTTGCCCAGCAAGCGCAGGCCTCCCCAGGCCGCGAGACGGCCGGAAACGAGGGGGGGGGCCAAAGAGCAAAAGCAACCGCCTTGCGACGTAACCTCCGCCAAGGTTACGAAGTAACTCGACCAGGAGCCTCGCGGCGGGTCCAGTGTCACGAAATAGTCAGAGCCTCAGCTCGAGAGCTTCGCGAAAGCGAATGGCGACACGGACGCGATCCTCGGCAAACCTTCGAGTTCGAGGTTGCTCAGGTACCAAGAAGTTGCAGCATGGTGAAATCCCTTCAAGCAAGACTAGAAGTTCGTGTCGCGGCGCGATCTTCGGTTCCAGGGTGCTGCCCTACCCGGTACCGCCAAAACATCCACGCAGCCATCGCTGCGCTTTCCCAACTCGCGCCCATCATCCCACCCCGCGACCAAGTCGCTCACCGGATCACTCAGCCTCCGGCGCTCACCCCAGTCCAACCACCTCCTGGCAAAATCCGTTTCGCTCCTTCCATAATCGACAGGCTCCCTGGCGAGTCCGATTATTCCGTGGAAAGTGCCATAAAACGTCACACCAACAGGTTGCCATGACGGGATGGAACTCTGGCAATTCTCTCGCGCTTTGGCAAAACCGCAATACGCAAGAAAGCGTAATTTCGGGCCTGGGAGCAACCGGCCACTTACCAACAAAAGCGTGAGTCACTCGGGCAACGATTCGTCCAATCGCCGCAACCAGGCGATCACGTCCGCCCGAGAACCAAGTCCCAGCTTACGAAGAATGCTCCCCACCTGCGTCCGGACCGTGTTGGGGCTGCGGTGAAGGAGCTTGCCCAGCTCGCCGTCATGCACGTAGCCACGACACATCCAAAGCACCACCTCCAGCTCGGCGGGGGAAAGCTGTTTCAGACGCGAACGGGCGGCGAGGGGGCGGGTGTCGTTAATCGCCGTCTCCACCGTCGCCTCATCGACCGAATTCAACTCGAATCCCATTTCGGCGATCACCCGGGCCAGGGGTGACACCTCGCTCGCCACGCGAAGCTCAACGCCCCCCAGCCAAATGCGATCCCCGGGGGAAATCCGCACCGGCCTTCCTTTCTCGATCCAGACGCCGTTGACATGCGTGCCGGAAAGCGAACCCATATCGGCGAGGTGAATTCCTCGGGCGTCCCCCCAAATCTCGGCGTGGCGGCGCGAGACATGACGGTACGCGTTGGAAATTCGAATGGAGGCCTGGGATGCCCGCCCAATCAGCTTCCGCCGCTCCGTGATCGCGGCACACCAATCCTCCGGAGAGATATTGGTCATTGTGAGCCAAGCAAAATGTCGATCTGCCGGGACGCCGTTCGAGTGGGACGGCATGGACTCGCCATCCCACTCCGGTTTAAAAAAAAACGCGTTCAGCATCGTACCAAGTTGGTTCTCTCAAGAGCCAAACAACGAGCCTGCCCGCGCGCTGCCTTTCTCATTCCGCCATTACGGGCACCCTACCTGCCCTCCACAAGGATTAATTGTTACCGACATACCGTTCGTTTGTCTATCGCGCCAGGCATAAAAAGTAGTTCGTCAAGACAGTCGTACTCGTACTCAGTGCAACGGTACTCGTACTCGAAAGGATCGTGATGGCAGAACCGACTTTCGATCATGAACGACTCGATGTTCATCGACTGTCGATCGCTTAGGTGGCATTCTCGTATCAAATCGCTAAATCGCTCGGCGGGACGAATCGTCAAGCTCGTGACCAATGGCTGCGTGCGGCGTAATCGATTCCACTGAATATTGCCGAAGGCAATGGGAAACAAGGTCTCAAGGACAAAAATCGATTCTTTGAAATCGCTTGCGGGTCGGCCCTGGAATGTGCCGCAATTCATGACGTCCCGCGGGTGTGTGATGCCCTTGACGATGAATCGAATCGTCGAGGAAAATCGGATTTGAAACGAATCGTATCAATGCTCATCCGGTTGATCCAACGAATGGAGACCGTATCGGAGGATCGAATCGAGTACGAGTACCGCGATGCTGAGTACGAGTACGAGCCCATCGCGGAATCCTGACGAACAAGCGGATGAACGCGAGCTGGAGTAGGCCGGCTGGCCCGCGATGCTCGGCCACGTTAACTCCCGGCCGCGTTATCCGAATCGGTATGCCAAACAGGGGGCTGCGCAGAGCTGGACGGAAATGAGCGTTCGGATGGTCCCGTTTTGTCCCACTGAACTTGGCAAGATTTCGGTCTCGCCTGGTGGAGAACGCAAGAAGACGCCAAGGGTCTCTTCGGTTGCGGGGAGGGGGGTAAGCTCTTATCGTAGTGAGGCGGAGAGCGTGCGGCCGCCGAGATGGCGGAAACAGGAAAAAAACGGTAGCTGAGCGACAACGAACGACGATGGACCGAGAACGATTACAACGGGCTTACGAGTACGCACGAGGCCGACTGCTCCAGGCACGAACCCCGGACGGACATTGGGTGGGATGTCTCGCCACCTCCGCACTCTCCACCGCCACCGCCGTCAGCGCCCTTTCACTGGTACGCCGCCATCGACTCGGACCGGGAGAGGCCATGAGTCCGAGCAGTCACCCGAGCAGTCACCCGAGCAGAAACCCAAGCAGAAACCCAAGCAGAAGTCAGAGCGGCGGGGAACGTGGGCAAGGCCCCGAGAACTCGAAAGCGGGGACGACCAGCGACGTCCCCCCCGACGCCATCATGGCGGATGAGTCGCTCGCGGAACTGGAACGACTGATTCAGGGCGGAATCGACTGGCTGATCCGCCATCAGAATCCCGACGGCGGATGGGGCGACACCGACCGCAGCCATTCCAACATCGCCACCACCATGCTGTGCCAAGCCGCCATCCACCTTGCGGAGAAGGGAG
>JBJHCD010000694.1:0-3876 GCA_050485845.1 Pirellulaceae bacterium
GTGCTGCAGAACCGCGAGGTGATGAAGCGAAGTTTCCCGAAGATCTTCGATGCCTCGCGCATTCGGCCCGTGGGGGAATACCCAAGTCATCTCCTGGGGACTCTGGAACATCTCGCTCCGGCGGGAGTCAACTCTCCCACCGTGGTCGTCCTCACTCCGGGCATCTACAACTCGGCCTATTTCGAGCACTCCTTTCTGGCTCAGCAAATGGGGGTGGAGTTGGTCGAGGGGCGAGATCTGTCGGTACGGGACGGCTACGTCTACATGCGGACTACATCGGGGTTCCAACGAGTTGATGTGATCTATCGCCGCCTCGATGACGACTTCATTGATCCCGAGGTTTTTCGTCCCGACTCGATGCTCGGTGTGCCGGGATTGTTCGAGGCATACCGGAATGGCCGAGTTGCCTTGGCCAATGCTCCCGGAACGGGAGTCGCCGATGACAAGGTGATTTATGCCTTTGTCGAAAAGATGATTCGCTATTATTTGGACCAGGATGCGATCATTCCCAATGTTCCGACCTACGTCTGCCATGATCCGAAAGAGAGGCAATATGTCCTTGAGCACCTGGACGAATTGGTGGTGAAGGCGGCGAATGAGTCGGGGGGCTATGGGATGCTGATCGGTCCCCATGCCACTCCGGCCGATCGCGAAAAGTTTGCCGAACTCATTCAAAAAGATCCTCGCAACTATATCGCTCAGCCGACTCTTTCGCTTTCCCGAGTACCCACGCTGATCACGGACCACTTCGAGGGGAGGCATGTCGATCTGCGGCCCTATATCCTGTACGGCAAGGAGATCTACGTCTTGCCCGGTGGGTTGACTCGCGTCGCCCTTCGCAAAGGGTCGCTCGTGGTGAATTCCTCGCAAGGGGGAGGGAGCAAGGACTCCTGGGTCCTGACGGAAGATGGTGAGACCGATGACTCTCGGCCGAGCGGCCTGTTGTAGGAACCCTCAAGGAGAGAATGGAATATGTTGAGCCGCGTGGCGGATTCGGTGTATTGGATGAGCCGCAATGTGGAGCGAGCAGAGAATTTGGCCCGTTATGTCGACGTGACGTTCAACCTGCTTCTCGATCTTCCGGCGGGATCCGCGGAGCAATGGATGCCGCTGGTCAGCACCACCGGGGATCGCGACTATTTCGAAAAGCACTATGGTGAGCCGAGTCGGCAGAATGTCATCCGCTTCCTCGCGTTTGATGCCGACTACCCGAACTCGATTGTCTCCTCGTTGCGGATCGCTCGTGAGAACGCTCGAAGTATTCGCGAGACGATTTCATCCGAGATGTGGGAGCATCTGAACAATTTCTACCATCTCGTGCGATCGGCTTCGCGGAACCCGGAGTATCTGGAGTCGCCGCAGGATTTCTGCCATGAGGTCAAAATGGCCAGCCATCTCTTCAGCGGCATCACGGACGGAACGATGTCCTACGGGGAAGGGTGGCATTTTGCTCGGTTGGGACGCATGTTGGAGCGAGCCGACAAGACGTCACGGATTCTGGACGTGAAGTACTTCATGCTCTTGCCCAAATCGCAGGATGTCGGCACGCCGCTCGACGACCTCCAGTGGTCCGCCGTGTTGCGCTCGGTCAGCGGTTTCGAGATGTTCCGCAAGCGGCATCACGGGATTACTCCCGAGCGTGTTGTTGGTTTCGTGGTGCTCGACCGGCAGTTTCCCCGAGCGATCATGCATTGCATTCAAGCGGCCAATGAATCCTTGCATGCCATCACGGGATCTCCCTTGGGAACCTTCTGGAATCCCGCCGAGAAGTGCATGGGGAAATTGCGGAGCGAACTGGCGTACATTCAGGTCGGGGAGATCCTGGCGGTTGGCCTGCATGAATTTCTGGACTCGCTGCAGAGCAAGATGAACGAAGTCGGAACCGCGATCTACGAGACGTTCGTCGCCTGAGTATTCGGGGCCTCAGCGCCGAGTCGGTGCTGCTTCCGCGCCCATGACGGGATCCGAGTTTTCGTAGTTCTGGTAAGTCTCGTAGCTCTCAGGTTGCTCGAGTGGCGGGGATTCCGAGTTCGATCTCGGAGTTTGAAACAAGACCGGCGCTCCCTGCGTGCCGGGCCGCTGGGGCCCCGACCAAGGAACGTGTTCGACCAGGTCGAAGGCCAAGCCTTGGGATCCCGTCGCGACCTGCACCTCGGTCCGCACGCTGCCCGAGTTGAAGGGGCCGATGCCGAGGACGGAGCGATTGATGTCATTGGATCGAGCGAGAGAGGTTCCACCGGTGCCAACCGCCTGACGTGACTCCTTGTCGTAGGCCACGATCGACAATTTGGCCGTGGCAAGCTGGGTCCGGGTGTCGATCAGGCGGATTTCCGGTATCGAGAGCGGTACGGGAAACGGAAAGGTAAGTTGAGGCGACCCGACGAAGCTGTCGCGACTGTCCGTGCCGATCCCACCACTTCGAACTTCCAGCACGATGTCGCAGTCGTCTTCCTTGTCCACCAGTTGAGCTCCGGTGGCCAGTACGCGGTGTCGCAACGAGCCGATCACGTAGTTCTTGTCCACGCCATCCAGATATTTTTCGTGGACAAAAACGCTGCTCCCTCGCAGGGGGGAGAAGTCGATTTTGTCCAGCGACTGGTCCACGGCATTGGATATCAACAACTGCTCGACGCCGGTTCGAGGTGTTTCGGTCTTGCGTGCCGTGGCGCATCCCCAGCTGGAAATCACGAACAGAACGACGACGATCCGTACACCATAGGCCGATAGACTGGGGTGGGTTGGTGATTTGCGTGGCATGCGTGGAACACTCGACAACTATGATCGCGGATACGTGCCAGTCGAGGTCGTTCTCCTGGCACCGGAGGGGAGGGATGATAGCAGTTTTTCGATTCCAAGACGAGACGATTTTTGAGCGGTCGATTCCGGGGTTCCGGGATACCGGGACGTCTTCTCCCTGGGAAGGTCCCAGTCAGGAAGTCGTTAGCAGAACGTTAGTAGGCAGAACGTTAGGGTGTCTTCGAACCGGAAGGCCCCTCGCACTCTCAACGTTAGAACGTTAGTAGAACGTTAGGGTGTCTTCGGATCGGATGGTTTCCCTCCAGGAGCATGGTTGGTATTTGCTATAGCGAGGGGTGTCCCAGGGGCCACGCTTTCCATTCAGTGTGCCCCTCCAGAGAGTGGCTTTTCTCACTCCCCTCCCCGGAACTGTGGCAAGAACTTCGCAATCCGGGTGGACGAAAAAAGACGATCTCACATCGAAGTTTTGTTACAAAAAAGTAAGTGCCTGACGATTGTTTTATCTCTTGCTTCCTTCCGTAGGCTCCAGCGATGCAGATACCTCGGCAACCCTCCTGGCGACATGCTCCGATTTCGCGACGTACCGCCATACAGGCGGGAGCCATCGGGGTATTGGGGCTCGGAATGAATCACCTGGAAATCCTCCAGCAGGCGGTGGCAGCTCCGGAAAAACGGGCCAAAGCCTGCATCTTTATCTTTCTGTCAGGCGGATTGGGACAACACGATAGCTTTGACATGAAGCCCGACGCCCCCGAGACGATTCGTGGGGAATTCCGACCAATTGCGACGCGGACGCCGGGCATTCAGATTTGCGAACACCTTCCGCGCCTCGCCGACCGCAGCCATCTCTGGGCCCTCTGCCGCTCGCTCACCCATTCGTCCAATGAACACTCGGCCGGACACCACATCATGCTCACCGGCCGCGGCATGCTCCCCCCGGGCTTCAACCCCAGCCGGCCACTACCCACGGATTGGCCATCCATCGCCGCGCTGGCTGGCTATGCGACCCGAGATCGTGCCGCACGCGGTTCTGCAGCAGGGGGCCAAAACCGACAGGCCCCTCCCCATAATCTTCCTCCGGCCGTCGTGCTTCCCGAGCGACTGGTGCATTCCAGCGGT
>JBJHCD010000695.1:0-3875 GCA_050485845.1 Pirellulaceae bacterium
CTCCTATTGTCAGTGGAGCAATCGTCGATCGGCTGCGGGAAATCTGCAAATTGGAAGGACGGGAGGTCGAAGAGGGAGCTCTGGCGCTGCTGGCGCGTCGAGCGGCGGGATCGATGCGGGATAGCCAATCGCTGCTCGAGCAGCTGTTGGCGTTCAGTGGGGCTCGAGTCGCCGTAGAGGATGTTCACGCGATGCTCGGCACGGCGGATCACTCGACGCTAGAGGTACTCGTCTCGTGTCTAATCGAGCGGGATTCGGCCGGAGCGTTGGCGGCATGTGACCAAGCGATGCAGCAAGGGATCGAAGCGGGGCAATTGGTCGAGCAACTCTTGGCCTACTGGCGGGACCTGCTAGTTGCCGCCGTGCAGGGAGACGCGGAACTGGCCCTGCAGGTCGATCCCGAGGACTGGCCGAAAATGCGGGAACGGGCCACTCAGCTGGGGGCTCACACGATTCTGGCCGGAGCCCAAATCCTGGATCAAACCTTGGTTCGAATGCGTCAAAGCACGCATGCCCGCATCTTGCTGGAGATGGCTCTGGTCCGAGTGGCCCAACTAGAACACCTGGACGAACTCGCGTTATTGATTCAGCAATTTCGCCAGGGGGGAAGCGGCCCTGCCTCGATTCGCCCGGCCGCGTCCGGGACTCGTCCCCCTTCGGCGGCCCCGGCAAGTGCAACGTCAAGCGGGGCGCGACAGCCATCATCGGCGGGCTCGCCACCTCGGGGTACATCACCTCCACGCGGAGAAAGTGGGGGTAGCGGGGAAAAAAAAACGGCTGAGTCCGTAGATCTGCCCCAAGGAACACCTCGTCCGAGGGGTGTGGCTCAAGAGCCACCTCCCAAGCCTGTCTCAGGGAATGGTCCGGTAACTGGTTTGAACTCCGCCTCCACGGAGTCCGACGACCGGCATCCAGAGCACCACGAAGACCAGAGCCGAGATCGTGCATCAGTCTCCTCTCGGGCTCCCGAAGACCGCTCGGAGGAGGCTCCCCAGCAATCGTCGATTTCAGCGAGTGACCTGGGTGAAAAGGATGACCACGAGGAAGGTCGAAGCACTTCGGGGCTGAAGTTGTCGGCGCGGAACGTGGCGGAGATCTGGCAACAGGCCCTCGGCAGTCTGGAGGACATGACCGCCGACTTTGCGAGCTGTGCCGATGAAGTAGCAATTTCCGCGCCAAATCGGCTGGTGGTCCGGTTTGCTGCCGCCTATAATCTGCAGAAGGAAGGTTGCGAGCGACCCGATCGGAAGGGCCGAATCGAACAGGCTCTCTCGGAAATCGTAGGAGAGCGAGTGACGATCGAACTGCAACTGACCGGAGAAGTGGCCGAATTGCCTCGAAAGAAACCAGCCACTTCATCTCGGCATCGTCAGCGGGAATCGGAAAAACACGAGCTGGTGCAGCAAGCCATGGCTCTGTTTGACGCGGAGATTATCCGAGTCGATGCGGCTCGGGCCGCGAACGGATCGGCTCATGGCTCGTCGCGGAACGGACAGCGGTGACAAGGTTTGGGGCGGCGCGGATCGGGATGGAAGCATTCAAAAGGATGAGAGACCGACCATGTTCAAGAATATCGCCAATTTCGCTTCCCTGATGCGACAGGCCCAGCAGTTGGGTGGAAAACTGCAGGAAGTGAATGATCAGCTACGATCCCAACGCGTGATTGGGACGGCAGGCGGAGGATTGATCGAAGCCGAAGTTAATGGCTTGGGGGAAATGTTGAGCTTGCGGATCGCTCCCCAGCTGTTGGCCGATGGAGACCAGGATGTGATCGAGTCCCTGGCTCCGGCTGCCGTCAATCAAGCCCTCGAAAAGGCCAGGGCACAACAGGCCGAGGCCATGCAGGCGGTTATGGGGAATGTCGGATTGCCCGGACTCCAAGACGCCCTGTCCCAACTCACGGGCTCCACACCCGGAGATGATGGCTCCAACCCTCGACCTGAAGGGACGCAGCGGTGACTTTGAAATTCATCGCCAAGATTTCCGTTGCTGGGGCAAAAGTACCCGAGTATCGATTGCCGGGACATTCGCGCTGGGCCATGACCCGATAGATCATCAGGGCATTCAGTAGGACGAACCGAACATGCGATTGTCACTGGGACTCGATCAACGGCAGGTTCAAAAACAGATCCAGACATTGGCTCCTCGGATGATCCAGTCCATGGAGATCCTTCAGCTCCCCATGCTCGCGCTTCAGGAGCGGATTGAACAGGAGCTGAACGAGAATCCGGTGTTGGAGCTGGCCGAGCAGGAACCAGCGAGTAATGAGGAAGAGACTTCCGAGCGTGAAAACCCGGACGCCCCGACGGAAGACGAGCGGGAGATGGTGGTCGACTCGTCCAAGGACAATGCCGAGGACTTCGAGAGGTTGCTGAACCTGGACCGTGAGGTGCCCGACTATTTCGATGAGTCGCCGCGACGGTCCGCTAACCGGATGGAAGAGGAGGCCGATCGCAAACATGACGCGATGTCGAATTTGGAGTGCCGCCCGCAATCACTGCACGAATTCCTCCTGTTGCAGCTCAGCGAACTCGACCTTGACCCCGAAGTGGAGCAATTGGCCGAGCGAATCATTTCGACGCTTGACGCCCGCGATGGAGGTTATTTTCGTTCCAGCTTGATGGACCTTCTGCCGCCGGATGCCGACTCCGACCGACTACAACAGGCTCACCGGGCACTGGAGGTTGTACAGAGTCTCGAGCCGGCCGGAATCGCTGCTCGAGATCTCCGCGAATGCCTCCTTCGGCAATTGACCCCGGATCTTCCCCATGCGGAAGAGCTTCGCGTTCTGATTAGTGGGCACCTCGAAGATTTGCGGGACAACCGTCTGCCGACGATCGAGCGGATTACGGGGATGTCGATCGACACTATCCATGAGGCGTGGGCTCAACTTCGAAAGCTGAATCCGAAGCCGGCCGGCCATTTCGCCGACTCATTCGTCCCCAGCGTGACGCCCGACCTGCGAGTGGAAAAGAATGAGAAGGGGAAGTACCAGGTGATCATGGACGACGCCAGGCTTCCATCGCTGCACATCAGTGAGTATTACCGGCAGCGTTTGATGAGCGGCACGGCTACGGCGGACGAGAAGGAGTTCATCAAACGAAAAATTAATGCCGCCCAGTGGTTGATTGAGTCCATCGAGCAGCGACGTAGTACATTGATGAAGGTCTCTCAGGCGATCGTCGACTACCAAACTCGATTTCTGGACGAAGGGCCGGAACATATTGAGCCCCTGAAGATGCAGCAGATCGCGGATCAGGTGGGGGTTCACGTGACCACGGTTAGTCGAGCGGTTGATGACAAGTGGGTTGAGACACCGCGAGGAATTCTACCGCTGAAGCGATTTTTTGTCGGAGGCACGCGTTCGGACGAGGGGGAAGACGTTGCCTGGGATCGAATCCGAATTAAGCTACAGGAAGTCATTGATCGAGAAGATAAGCTCAGTCCATTCAGCGACGATGATCTTGTGGCCGAACTGAAGAAGGAAGGACTCAACGTCGCTCGCCGCACGATTACGAAATACCGACAGAAAATGGGAATCCCTAGCTCGCGACAACGGAAGGATTGGACCAAGTCGCGGAAATCATGACGGGGCGTTCGAACCGAGGAAGGGTCTCGAAGCACACACGTCCGTCGAACGAGAAGCCGCAGCCCCGCCATGACCCGAGTTCTACTGACCGCCTTCGGACCCTATGGCCGCTGGAAGGAGAATTCCAGTTGGCAAGCCTTGGTTGAATTGACGCGCGAGCTTCCCGAGTCGCCCCGCGTCACCACTCGGCTTTATCCGGTCGATTCCCACCGAATGCGAGAAAAACTGCAGGAGGACTTGGCGGGGGGCCACGACTTTGCGATACACCTCGGCCAAGCCCCTGGGG
>JBJHCD010000696.1:0-3870 GCA_050485845.1 Pirellulaceae bacterium
TGACGGAAGCGGCACCCGAGGTTAAATCCACATCCTCGGTTCGCAACAACTGGCCGTCAGCCAACATTTCCACTCGGACCTGGCGTGGTTCCTCCGGTGAGAGTCGCCGTATCTCCGCCAGAAACCGGACTTCGCGATCGACCGTGGCGAATGGATCGAGCATCTCGACTCGAGTCACCGCGGCATTGGACCAACGCCGCTCTCCCAACTCCTCCACCGAGATTTTCACAGTCGAGTCGGCCAGTTGGCGGAGGAGGCGTCGAGCCGAGGGGCTCTCGAGCGGATCCCAGGTGGTCTTGGCAAGATCGGAGAGAATGTGAACTCGCGTATTCACCAGTCGAGGATGCTGGCGACGGACTTGCCGCACGATCTCGTCTGTCAGCTCCAGGGTCCGAGTCAGGTCGGCACCGGTATGGCGAAGTCGCAGGGCGTCGATTTCCCGAATCACGTCGGCTGAATCGAAGGCCGGCTGCTGAACGACGACGCGAGGCGGATCGGCCAGCAGGATCAATGTCCAACCATCTCCCCGCGCCCCTTCGGAGAGGAACCGTTTGGCTTGCTGCTGGGCATGTTCAAACAGCGTCGCACCTTCCCATTGGTAATCCATCGAAAGGGAACCATCCACGACCAGAATCCAATGAGTCGGACGCGCGACTCCCTCCGTGGGAGCCGACTCCGCCGTGAATTGTGGGTCGGCCAAGGCGAGAGCCAGGAGGATCAGGACCGCCACACGAAGTAGCAACAGCAGAAGTTGTTCGACGCGGATTCGCCGAGCCTGTTTTTCCAATGCCGCCAGAAGGAACTCCATCGCGGCCCAACTTGTCTCGCGAAAACGCCGCCGACTCCAGAGGTGAATGGCGATGGGAGCCAGGGCGGCCAACCCCCACAGGAGCATCCAGGCATGCACGAACGGCCAGAACCCGATAAGGGAGGGGGAGAGGGAGGCGATAAGGGAGGCGTTGAAAGGCATGAGGGGGGGCTTCCCGGGACTAGCGGCGAGGCCGGAATCTTTCCGAGGAATTCTCCTAGCGAATCTTGGAGGAACGGTTTGCCAAATAACGCCAGAGGACCACGTTCAGCGGCTGATCCGTCACCAGTCGTTGATAATCCATGGCAAACTGATGACAGATCTGCTCGGTGGTCCGCAAATACTTCTGAAACTCTCGCCGATAAGCCTGTCCCAGGCTGCGGGGATCGGTCTCCACGTGGGCCAATCCTTCCAGACCTTGAAAGCGGGTCGGTTCCTCGAAAGGAAACTCGATCTCCGCCGGATCGAGAATGTGCCAAATGATCGGGTCGTGACGGCGATAACGAAAGTGCTTGAGGCCCGCGAACAGCGATTCCCGCTGATCAAACAGATCACTGAGGATAAAGACGACGCCCCGTTTGCGGAATCGTTCCGCCAGTTCATGGAAGATCGGGCCGCTGTCAGTTGCTTGTCGGGCTTCGACCCCTTCCAAAACTTGAAGGACATTTTGCAGGTGTCCCTTGCCTCCAGCCGGAGGTAGCGATTGTCGAATCTGGTTGTCGAAGGTGATCAAACTCACCGCGTCTTGTTGCTCCAAAATCAGCCAAGCCAGTGAAGCGGCCAGGCACTGGGCATATTCCAATTTGCTCAAGGGGGAATCCGGGCCCCGGTACATCATGCTTTCACTCACATCCAGCACGATGTAGCAAATCAGATTGGTTTCGTCTTCGAACTGCGTCTGGTGCAGATTGTCCGTGCGGCCGAAGAACTTCCATTCCAGATAGCGAAGGTCGTCTCCCGGGACATACTCGCGGTGCTCGGCAAACTCAATCGAAAACCCGCGATGGGGGCTGCGATGGAGCCCGGCCACGAGTCCTTCGACAATCTGTTGGGCCCGCAGTCGCAACCCCTTGAGGTTAGCGAGTGTCCGCGGGTCGAAAAACTTGGGTGACTCGACCACGGTGTGCCTCGTCGTCAACTTGAATGGGAGTCGCGGCAATGACTTGACGGATGATTTCGTCGGGAGTAATTCCCTCGGCATCAGCGGAATAAGTGGTTTTGATGCGGTGCCTCAGGACAGGAGCGGCCACGGCTTTCACGTCGTCACTGCCGGCGTAAAGCCGACCGGAGAGAGCGGCCCGAGCCTTCGCCCCCAGGACGAGATACTGGCTGGCTCGCGGGCCCGCGCCCCACATGACGTACTGCTTGACGAAGTCAGCCGCGTCGGACTGGGTATGTCGAGTTTGGCGGGCCAGTCGGAGGGCGTAACGGGCCACATGCTCGGCCACGGGGATCTTCCGCACGATCCGAGTCAAATGCATGATCTGCTCGGCATCCAGCGTGGCCTCGACCTGGGGTTCCCGGTCCGCGGTGGTTCGCAGCACGATCTCCAGCTCCTCGTCTTCCGACGGATAATCGACTTGGACATGAAACATGAACCGGTCCAGCTGAGCCTCCGGGAGAGGATAGGTTCCTTCCAGCTCCAGTGGATTCTGAGTGGCGAGAACGAAGAAGGGTTCGGCCAACCGATGACGCTCGCCTCCCGCCGTGACCTGGTGCTCCTGCATGGCCTCCAGAAGGGCCGCCTGGGTCTTGGGGGGAGTCCGATTGATTTCATCCGCCAGGATCACATTGGCAAAGATCGGGCCCGGCAAGAAGCGGTACTCGCGATGCCCGGTCCCTCGGTCCTCCTGGATCACCTCGGTGCCGGTGATGTCGGCCGGCATCAGGTCGGGGGTGAACTGAATGCGACTAAAACGCAAGGAGAGGGCACTGGCCAGAGTTCGAATCAGAAGGGTTTTGGCCAATCCCGGCACGCCGACCAGCAGGCAATGCCCGCGAGCGAAGATGGAAATCAAGAGCTGGTCGATCACTTCCTGTTGCCCCACAACGACCTTGGAGAGTTCGCCGACAATCCGGTCGCGGGCCTTCTGCAAATCGGCAACGGCTTGAAGATCGTCCTCGCCAAACGTCTCCTCCACGCCGACAATCTGCCCAGTATCTGTCAGGTCTTTTTCATCTTTTTCCATACCGGACTCATCTCTCTTCAGGTATCGCTATTCGATTTCGTCGCGTGAGGTACTCGTCGTGTGGGGGGATTCGTTGCGTGGCTTATTCTTCGCGTGGGGTACGGGGGCCATACCCACCGGCTCGCAGCGCGATCAGCTCATCGGCCGTCGCAATCAACAACAGTCCAGACGCCGCGATCAAATTACCACTTTCCGCGTCATGGTGGCGAAGGTCGATGGGGGCTCGAGCCATTCGAGGCTGTCGGCCTCCGGGCGGGCCATGGGGTTGCTGTGAAAAAACGAAGACATTCTCCCGAGTCGGCCAGTAGACCCGGCCACCATGCAGAAGTCCACGCCCAAAGCCCCTGGGCGTTCCCGCGGCATGACCGGCCACCTGCCGCCTCGGAGGTGGAAATTGGGTCGCTAGATGTCCTTGATGGGTGTCGATCCAATAGAGGTAGTCGCCACTCACAAGCCAGTAATCGCCACTCACCCCCAAAATATGCTTGGCATCCGTCGCGATACCAGGAGGGAGGGACCAGAGCAGACGGCCGCTGGCCCCCTCCACCGCGAAGATCTGGTCCGAATCACTGGGAGCCACAAGGAGCCTTCCTCGGAAGAGCGTAGCCGGAGTCAGATCGCGAAACTGGTGACGCGCTCCATCGTCCGGATCGCGCGGTGGATAACTCGCTCGCGGATACGTCATCAGCCAGCGAAGGTCACCTGACCGAGCCTCCAGGGCACAAACAGCTCCCAGATGAGTATTAAAGTACAGCGTATCGTGGTCGAGCGTGACGAGGGAATGGCTCAGTTCATTGACCAGGCCTTCTCCCGGCGTTTCGGAGGCACAGATTTGCGTTCGCCAGGCGAGTCGCCCGGTCGTCACTTCAAAAC
>JBJHCD010000697.1:0-3868 GCA_050485845.1 Pirellulaceae bacterium
TCCTCGAACCGCTTGATGTAGAAGCGGTCACTGCGGGCGTAGAGTCGCCAGTCGAGGTAGCGGAGGTCATCTCCCGGGGAGTATTGCCGATACTCGGTGAATTCGACCGAGAAACCGTGATAGGGGCTTCGGTGCAAGCCGCTCATCGTTCCTTCCACGACCGCTCTCGCTCGTAGCTGAAGGTCCTTGATGCGCATCAGGGCTTCCGGATCCAGCCACGAGTGGCTGGCGGCGGTCGAGCGAGGCCGACTGGGAGACGAGGATCGAAGTGGTAGGATGGCCATCAGCGTCCTGGGGGTTTCACGGTTTCAAGAAGCTGATGAATCACGGCTTCGACCGTGACTCCTTCCGCTTCCGCTCGGTATCCCAGCAGGATGCGATGGCGGAGGGCCGATGGAACCAGACGGCGAATGTCGTCCAACGTGACATGAGACCGGTCGTGCAGCAAGGCACTCGCCTTGGCTCCCAGGATCAAGTACTGGGCCGCTCGAAGTCCCGCTCCCCAATTCACCCACTTGTTGATGAAATCGGGAGTCCCTTCCTGGCCGGGGCGGCTGGCGGCGGCCAACCGGACCGCATAGCGCACCAGCTCATCCGCCACGGGGACCTGGCGAACGACCTCATGGAATCGCCTTACGTCCTCGCCGGTAAACAGCGGCTCAATCGGCTCGGCCTTCCCAGACGTCGTCTGCTGTACCACCGTGACTTCATCGTCCTCGCTGAGGTAGTCGATCAGCACGTTGTACATGAAGCGGTCCAGTTGTGCCTCGGGAAGCGGATAGGTCCCCTCCATTTCGATCGGATTCTGAGTCGCCAGGACAAAAAAAGGCTCGTCCAGAACATAGCGGGTTCCCGCCACGGTCACTTGATGTTCCTGCATCGCCTCGAGCAGCGCGGATTGGGTCTTGGGTGGCGTTCGATTGATTTCATCGGCCAGAATCACGTTGGCGAAAATGGGCCCGCGAACAAACTGCATCCGCCGCTTTCCCTCCGCCGTCTCTTCCAGAATCTCCGTCCCCGTAATATCCGCCGGCATCAAGTCGGGCGTGAACTGAATCCGCTGGAACTTCAAGTGGAAGATCTGGGAGATCGACCGGACCAGCAAGGTCTTGGCCAGTCCCGGGGCACCCGTCAGCAGACAATGGCCGCCGCTGAACAGACAAATCAGCAAATGCTCCACCGCCTCCTGCTGGCCGATAATCACCTTGGAAAGCTGCTGCTCGATTCGCTTGCGGCTCTGGCGGATCTGTTCGACAAGCTGCTGCTGCGATTCATAGGAGTCAAACGAACTAGTCACCAGTTAGGTCCTTCCCGAGTAACGTCGATGGTGGGCTTCCAAGATGCGAAACAAGGTCAGTGTGTCATGGCATAGGTCACGATGTTGATTCCCATGGGATAGGCCTTCTTCTCCGAAAACTCGCGAAAATACCATTCACTCGCTCCCTCGCGTTCCCAGCCGTCAGCCAGGTCGGTATTGTGGCAGATGACGACCATCATCCTTCCTTTGTCATCGAAGATCGCTCGGTAGTGGGCCTCGCGAGCATCGGGTCGTTCCCAGGTAATGCCAGTCCCCCGATTTCGAACCGCGAACTCCATCGCCGGGACCTGCGGCTTCTCTTTCAGCTCATAGACGCAGCGAAAGATCTCATGCTCGATCGGCAACTCAATCGGCTCGCGATCCGGGAAGACTCGCTTGATCTGAGTGTAAAAGTTGTACCACTCCCGCTCGCCCCAGAAATCGTCGACCATCAGAAAGCCACCCTGCAGCAGGTAGCGTCGCAAGGCTTCCACTTCCGGTTCCAGAAAGTGCAGCTCACCCGGTTCGACAATATAGATGAACGGATAGTCAAACAGCCGGGGATCCGTCAGCTCCAAGACAATCGGCTCGGGAGCCACCTTCATCGACGTGAGTTGCTGAAGTCGGAAGGAGAAATTCAGTTCCGCGTCGGGGTAGTCGATCATCCAACGTTGACGTCGCCAGCCATCACGATGGGATGAGTAGCGGATGCGGACGAACGTGAAGACATCGTCCTTGAATTCAGGGTCGTTGCTCCAGTCGGGAACTCCGCCACGATCCAGGAACCCCTGGTCGATCATCCGAGGTCGCTGCCCGGCCCCCGTGGTGGCCAACACCAGTGCCCCCAATAAACCGATTGCAATCAACGGCCAGCGACCCATCATCTCACCCTCTCATGGTTCCACAAGTTCCAGCAGCAACCGGTGTGCCGCCCGGAAGCGAGGGGCTTCCTGCAGAGCCTGCAGGACATTGCGTCTCGCCTCCTCGTATTGATCCGTCTCGTAGAGCGCCCGAGCCAACCGGTAATGGACTTCAGCCAGATCGATCGGGCCGAGTGCCAATTGGGCTCGATAGGCCTGAGCGGCCCCCTCGGGCTTGCCGAGTTTTTCAGCTGCCAGTGCCAAAGCCTGCTGCACGACGGGACGAAGCGGATTGACGGCGGCCGCCCGCAAAGCGTTCCGCTCCAGTGCCTCCCAATCCTCCTCCGCTTCGGCCAGTTCCATCAAACGCAGGTAAACCTCCATGGAATCGGACTGCCGGCCGGCCAATTCTTCGAGCACGCTCCGCTCTCCCTCCGTGTCGCCCAGACCCTGATAGGCCGCCAGGGAAATCTGGTAACCACTCTCTCGTCCTAGATATTCCGGGAAGTCGTCACGGAGCGAATCCCCCATCGCCAGTGCCTCTTCCCATTGTCGCTCGGACAAGTAGTGCCGAGCGGTCTGCTGACGCGAATACAAGGTCTCGGGATGGTCCTTCAGCCAAGCCGCCAAAGCTTCCGGATCGTTTTGCACTTCTTCGTCCGGCTTGCTCCAGTCGATCCCCGCTCCGAATGCTTTCGCCGACTCTTGCAAGTAGTCAGCAAATTGCTGGTCCAAGACCTCCACGGAACCAGCATGCCGTGCCAGCGTTTCTCGGATCGACATCCCGATACCCAAATCATCCAGCATCCGCAGCAAGGCGGGAAACCCAAACTTGTCGACCAGAAACTCGATCGCCAACGACGCCTCGAAATACGCAAACTGCAGGTGCAGCGAGGAAGGGGGGCGGAGAAAGGCCTCGCTCAGTTGACTCAAGGGCACCGCCTCGCCGTCGAGGATCATTTCGCGATACATGGACGACATCGATTGTCCCCAGGCCGGGTCGCGCAGCCGCTCTTCATACACCGAGATTCCTTCCGAAAGCCACCGCGGCATGCGGTTGTTCGTCTTGTGAAGCGTCACCACATGACATAACTCGTGCCAGAGCACCGACTCCCAATTGGCGCTGACCGTCCCGAGTGCCGCGGGACTGTTGGCCGTGACCAGGCGACCAAAGCAGACTCCCAGAAATCCGTCACCTCCCGGAAGCCCGAAGGTCCGAATGGCAAAATCTTGTTGGTCCGGAAAGATCTCAATCACAATCGGCTGGTCGAAGGCGACTTCGTATTTCGAGCTAAGGACGTCATGAGCCTCCTCCAGCAACTCCAAGACTCGATCGCCATAGACTTCGGCCTCTTGCCGGTCCATGCGAACCAAAAAGGGAGCACGCTCCAGTGTTCGAAACCGAGCCAACCGCTGCTCGAGACGAACCAGATTATGGGCGACGACGTTGTAGCCATCGTCATCGGAAACTTCTCGAGCCAACACCCATCCTTCGTCTTCTCCCAACCGCAGCAGATCCTGGCTGAGCTGCAATTTTGCCGGCCGGAAATCAGGGTCCATTCGGAGCGCCCGACGCTGGTGAGTCGCTCCTTCGGCGAAGCGGTAGTGTTGCGAAAGCTTGCGGCCGATCAAATGGTCGACTTGTGGATTGAGCGGCCACCATCCGAGGGCGACCTGACGGTATAGCTGCTCCTGGTCCGGCCGATTCCGG
>JBJHCD010000698.1:0-3862 GCA_050485845.1 Pirellulaceae bacterium
GAATTGTCGCGAATCACAATATCCCCTGTTACCGACTCCTCACGAATCGGATGGCCATGAATGCGGTTGCCGATCACCCGCAGTCCGGGATTGGCATTGTAGATTCGGATCGATCGTCCTCGGGCGTTTTCGGGGTCGTCGATCGTATTCTCGATGAAGCGGACATCACGGGTGTGTGCCAGGAAGACCGGATTCATGGGAGCCCGGGTGATCGTGTTTTCGCGGATAAGGAATCGCTCGGCGTGCCGTGGCGTTCCCTCGGTGATGTGAGCGTTCCCGATGGCGATCCCTTGATCGCAGTCGGTAATGACATTCCGCTCGATCGTTACATCTTGCGACTCAAACCAGATAAAGATCGCCCCCCGCCCTTGCCGAGTGCGCCCCTGAATGTTCCGAAACTGGTTGTCTCGAATGGTCCAGCCGACAGCGTCCATGAGATCGATGGCACCGACATAGTTTCCGTCGAAGGTGTCAGGGGTGTCGCTCGGGTCGTCCTCGAAACGTTTGGGCCGACTGTTCTCGAATAGACAGTGTTCAATCAGGCCCTGGCGGGTCTTCCGCTGCGGAGACCGAACCGACTTCACCCCTCGCTGCCAGACGTCGCGAAGGACACAATTCCGAATCGTGACATGATGGACGGGAGTGTCGTTGTTCAGTTTGATTCCATTGGTTTGGACATTCTGCAGAGTCAGGTCGGCGATGGTGACATGGGAGGCGTTTCGGATTCCCAGTAATTCATGATGACGACTCTTCTTTCCATCCAAAATGACCTTCTCTCGATTCCCGGATTCGGAACGGAGCGTCACATGATCGGCGGAAATCTCGATATATCGAGGGAGCAGATAATGCCCATCAGCGACCAGGATGGTGGTATGGGGGACGGCGCTCTCCACCGCCAGCATCAAGCCGGCCACGTCATCCACTCGAACGCTAGAATGCTCCATTTCTCGGGCGAGCCCCACGACTCCCGCCGAGCACCCGGCAACAATCCCGACGAGGAGGCATGTTGAGTGAAGGGGAGTCACCACGGGACGTCGTTTCCGGTTGTCATGGGTGAGCCAAAAGGACATGAGGTCGTCTCCAACATGCGTGGCGATGAGGAATTGGTTAACGGAGTAAGCCTTGTCAGGTCGAGTGGGCGTCGGACTTTATGAGTGGGATGGTGCTGTTGATCACAAGCCAAGAGAGGGCACACAGCAGATAGGCCCCCGCGGCGACTTGGAACACGACGGGCCAGCCATGGTAATGGGCAACGAGACCGAAGATGGCAGGAGCGGTAATCGAACCAATGCCGGCGACTGCGTTGTTGAAGGCAAAGACGGAGGCAGTGCCACGCCCGCCGATATCGGTTACCACGCCATACGAGGTCGTCAGGCTCCAGTCTCCAAACAGTTTGACAAAAAACAACAGGATGCAGAAGATGTAGGGATTGTCGTACATCCAGAGTGCCGCCAATAACAGCGCCGCCGCCATGCTCTTGCCGACAAAGGCGACCCCGCTTCTTGACCAACGACGATTACCCGTGACGCGGAGGAAGTAGTCATTCAGTGCTCCTCCCACAAATCCTCCCAAGGCACCTCCCAACAAGGGCAACGCCGAATAAATCCCCATTTGTTTGAAATCGAGTTCGTGAACTCGCCAGAGAAAAAAGGGAATCCAGTTCGAATAAATGTTGTCGGCAAAGGTGCTGAGAATCGATTGGACGTTCAGGGCGGCGAGATTCAGCATCCCTCGAGGCGTCAGGCCGCGAAATAGCTCGCTCATGGTCAGACGCGGAGGCGTTGCCCGTTCCTCCGGAGAAGTGGAAACCCCCGAAATCAATGCCGTCTCCGCCGAGTTGACTCGGGGATGTTGCGTCGGATCATTTCGAAAGACGAACCAGAAAAGCAGGGCGTTGACCAGACCCAGGGTAGCCAGCAGATACGTTGCGACTCGCCAGTCCAAGTCCAGCACTCCCACCAGCAGAAATCCGAAGATCGCGTAGGAGGACAGCCCACCGATTCGTCCCGAAAAGACGTTGACCATTCCTTGCATCGAGGTGCGAACGGCAAGGGGAAACCAGTGGCGGGAGAGTCGAGTTAGCGCGGCGAAGCAGGCAGACTGGCCGATGCCCAACACAACTCGGGCATACCAAAGATGGGTGATGGAACCAGCGGCGGCATGCATCGCCAACCCAGAGGACCAGACCAGGATCATCCCGGTCAACATCAGGTGGACTCCGCAAAGATCCGTGGCAATTCCAAGAGGGATTTGGGGAAGTGTGTAAGCGAGCGAGAAGGTACTATCGAGCAACCCGAGTTCCGTTTCGGTCAGCCCCCACTCTTCCGAAAACTTCGGCTTCATCAGGGCGAAAGCGTAACGATGCAGGTACAGCATCCAGGATGTGGAGCAAGCGAGGCTGAAAATCAGCCAGCGGACGCGGGTCGGTTGTTGCTCGGAGATCGGCATGCAAGTCAGTCACTACCAGGAAAGCAGGGGAGAGTTCGCGCGGCACGGATCCGGGGAGCGCAGGGCCCTCGCTGGAACATCATAGCGGTCCGCTCGTTAGCGGTCGAATCGGCTGTACTGCCGCGATTCCATCCAAATGGGGGCCGAGGGAATTCGACGGGTGATTCAGAAACTCGTTCTGTAACCTTTTCGAGAAAAGGGGTATTACATAGATAGTGACGCGAGCTTTCTTCTTCGTGGGAAATCAGTGATGAGTTCAGAATGTCCGACGTGCGGTGCTCCGATTCCACACGATAGTCCCCTGGGGCTCTGTCCGCGCTGTCTGCTGCGACAGGCTCCGGTGACGCAAAGTATTGAGAGACAGGAGGATCGGTCCTCGTCGAACCATTCCCGTTTCTCCCCGCCCTCGGTGGAGGAATTGGCGCCTCATTTTCCTCAACTGGAGATTCTCGAGTTGATTGGTCAGGGAGGAATGGGAGCGGTCTATCGAGCACGCCAACCGGGACTCGACCGGATGGTGGCTCTGAAAATTCTCGCCATGGACACGCGAGAAGACCCATCTTTTGCCGAGCGATTCGCTCGAGAAGCCAGAGTGCTCGCTCGACTGAATCATCCCCATGTCGTGAACGTTTACGACTCGGGCCAAACAGGACCCTATTGCTACCTGCTGATGGAGTTTGTGCAAGGGGTCAATCTACGAGAGGTGATGAACGAGGGGAGTCTTCGTCCGGCGGAGGCGTTGGCAATTATTCCGCAAATCTGCGATGCCCTGCAGTATGCCCATGAGGAGGGAGTCGTTCATCGGGACATCAAGCCGGAAAACATCCTGCTCGACCGCCGCGGTCGAGTGAAAGTGGCCGACTTCGGTTTGGCCAAATGGGTACAACCTGGGCAATTGGACCATTCGCTGACGCGAACGCATCAGGTGATGGGGACTCCCCGGTACATGGCCCCCGAACAACTCGAGGGCGCGCAAAACGTGGACCATCGAGCGGACATTTTTTCCCTGGGTGTCGTGCTTTACGAACTACTGACGGGTGAGCTTCCCATCGGCCGATTTGCCCCTCCTTCGCAGCGGGCCGAAATCGACGCTCGGCTGGATGAAGTCGTGATGCGAACTTTGGAGAAAGAGCCTGATCGTCGCTATCAGCATGCCAGCGACGTGAAAACGGATATCGAATCCATCGGTTCGGCTTCCGTGGCAGGCGCCTCGGGAAATCGATTTGGATTTGAGTATCGCAGCCGAGCTGAATTGTTCGGAGTCCCCTGGATTCACGTGGCAAGTGGCTGGGATCCCCAGACCGGTCGGCCTCGGTGTGCGCGGGGAATCATCGCCGTGGGCCCCCGAGCACTCGGGGGATTGGCGATTGGCGGCGCGGCCACCGGGGTGTTTGCCATGGGAGGAGTGAGTGTG
>JBJHCD010000699.1:0-3861 GCA_050485845.1 Pirellulaceae bacterium
GATTCGGGGCAAAACTCGGGAACTTCCGGCGTCTCATCCGACTCGCTCACTCGGTCCTTCGTGGACGATCTGGGTCGGACCGTGCACCTTCCTCCGGAAGTCGAGAGGATCGTCTCCCTGGCACCCGCCTGCACCGAGACCCTTTTTGCCGTGGGAGCCGGTGAAAAAGTGGTGGGGGTGACCAGCTTTTCGAACTTTCCCCCCGAAGCGCGCTCCGTGACGCAGGTGGGCGGGTTGACTCGGGAGACCGTCAGCCTGGAGCGAATCCTTCAGCTGCGCCCCGACGTTGTCTTCGCGGCCGGGACGCTGCAGTATGAGTTGATTCAAGATTTGACGCATCTGGGATTGGCCGTGATCGCCTTCGAGCCGAGCGATATTGATGGGATCGTGGCGAACTTGCGATTGGCGGGGGAAATCACCGGCTACTCCTCCCAAGCCACCGACGTGATCGGGGACTTGGAACGGCAGGTGGAGGAGGTGACTCGCCGAGTCGATTCGATTCTGGACGAGGAGCGTCCGGCGGTGTTTTACGAGGTGTGGCCCCGGCCGCTACGCACGGCCAGCGCCGCCAGTTATCTCGGACAGCTCGTACGTCTCGCCGGAGGCCGGAATCTGTTCCAGGACTTATCCGAGCCGTATCCGTTGGTGAGCGAGGAGGCGGTGGTCCAGCGGAATCCGGAAATCATCCTCGCCCCACTCACATCGGCCTCGGATTTGGACGAATTCCTGCGGCGCCCCGCGTGGCGCAACGTGACGGCCATTCGGGAGAGGCAGATTCACTTTCTGGATGAAGATCTCGTCTCACGTCCCGGCCCGCGCGTGGGGGAAGGGTTGTGGGCCATCGGCGCGGCCCTTCATCCTGATCACTTTTCCGATTCGGACCGGCCGACGAAAACTTCTCCGGTGAACGGTGAGGCAAGCTCCCCGTGAAGATAGCCTTGTTGCGGATTTCGGTCTTGATCGCGGCGCTGCTGGTGGCGGTGCTGTGGAGTCTGTTGGTCGGAGCGGCCGAGATTCAACCGCTGGCGGTTCTGCAATCCCTATGGTCGGACCTGTCCGATGATGCGACGCGCGACATCATTTGGCGATTGCGGGCTCCCCGCATTCTGCTGGCCCTGCTGATTGGGGCTGGACTGGGTTGTGCGGGAGCGGGCTACCAGGGACTCTTCCGCAACGCATTGGCCGATCCGTTCGTCATTGGGGCTTCAAGTGGCGCGGCCCTGGGAGCCACGGTCGCGCTGGTCCGCGGTTGGCATGGCTATTTCCTGGGTATCGACTTGATCTCGGTCGCCGCCTTGGGAGGTTCGCTGCTGGTGGTGGCGACGGTTTATGCGATTGCCAGCACGGGTCGAGAGACACCGACCTTGGCGTTGCTGTTGGCCGGCATTGCGGTCAGCAGTTTTGTGGGAGCCCTCGTTTCGCTGGTGATGTTTTTGAACAACGAGCAGCTTTCGGCCATTTTCGGCTGGCTAATGGGGAGCCTTTCGGGGCGAAGCTGGCCGGCAGTCCAGGGGGCCCTTCCGCTGCTGGCTTTGGGAATGGGGCTGATGTGGCTTCTCTCCCGGCCACTCGATTGTCTGGCCTTCGGTGACGAAACGGCCGCGTCACTCGGCATGGATTTGGCCCGATCGCGCGGCGCGATCGTGCTGGCGGCCAGCATTGCGACAGCCGCCGCGGTGGCCGCCGCCGGCATTATTGGATTCGTGGGCCTGATCGCTCCCCATCTCGCTCGACTGTTCATGGGGACCGCGCGGCATGCCATGGTGATTCCGATCAGCGGGCTGACCGGTGGTATCTTGCTATTGGCCGCCGACACCACCGCCCGGACGCTGGCCGCTCCTGGTGAGCTGCCGGTCGGCGTGATCACCGCCCTGCTCGGTGCCCCCTTTTTCCTGTACCTCCTGCGTAACCGCCGACACGAACTGGATCGGAAACGATGAATGGTCTCGAAGCTCAACAACTCCGCTGCGGTTATCCCCACCATGTGGTGTTGGACCAGCTGAACATCGATGCTCACCCTGGACAAGTTCTGGCACTGCTGGGGCCCAATGGTGCCGGCAAGACGACGCTGCTGAAAGCTCTGGCCCGACTCCTGCGACCCGATCGCGGCCAGGTACTCTTTCAGGGACACGATGTCTGGCAACGTTCCGCTCGCCAAGCCGCCCAGTGGATGGCCGTCACCCCGCAGAACGAACTCTGCGACTGGCCGCTGACCGTCAAGGAGGCGATCCTCTTGGGAAGAACGCCGCACCGAGGGTGGCTCAGCCCCTTTTCATCCGAAGACCAACGGTTGGCCGAAGCAGCGATGGACCGGCTGCGGCTGGGCCCCTTGTCTGACCGCCCGATCACTCAGCTATCGGGGGGAGAGTGGCGGCGAGTTGTCCTTGCGCGGGCTCTCGCCCAACAACCGAAAGTCCTGCTGCTGGACGAACCGACTTCGCAGCTCGACCTGAAGTATCAACTGGAAACACTGCGGCATGTGCGTCATTTGGCTCATGATGACGGCTTGGTCGTTATTTTGACTCTCCACGATCTCAATCAAGCCGCCCTGTTCGCCGATCGAGTTGCTTTGCTGGGGGAAGAGGGGCTGGTAGCCATCGGAAATGTCCGCGAGGTGTATACGCCCGAGACCTTGGCGACCGTCTATGGTCTACCAGTCGAAGTCGTGAGTCACCCGAAATATGACGTGCCATTCGTCGTTCCGATCCACGACTGATTCTGGGAAACTCTCGTTTCAACGTTCACCCTCGGTTCATCGATGGAATTGACCTCATGCAGCCAGCTCCTGCCATCCGAGTGCGCACGGCGAACCAGGCCGATGTTGATGCCGGCGGCCAGTACGTCCTCTATTGGATGATCGCGAATCGCCGGCCCGCCTGGAACTTCAGCCTGCAGCATGCCGTCCACTGGGCCGAACAACTGCGGAAGCCGCTCGTCATTTTCGAGGCGCTGCGTAGCGGCTACCGCTGGGCAAGCGATCGCCTGCACGCCTTTGTGATCCAGGGAATGCGCGAGAACGCTCGACGCCTGGCCGATCGTCCCGTCCTGTACTTTCCTTATCTCGAACCAGAACCTCAGGCAGGAAAGGGGCTGTTTGAGGAATTGGCAAGGAGAGCGGCCTTGGTGGTGGCGGATGATTTTCCCTGCTTCTTTCTGCCAACCATGGTGCAAGTGGCCGCCCAGCGAACTCCCGTCCGCTTCGAGCTGGTCGACGGGAATGGCCTCCTGCCGATGCGGGCGGCCGAGCAGGTTTACTTGCGGGCCCACGACTTCCGGCGATTTCTCCAAAAATCGATTCGCCCTCATTTGGACGAATTTCCCGATCCCGATCCGCTCGATGCCACCTCGCTCTCCGATCCATTCGAACTGCCCGACACGATCACTCGCCTTTGGCCGATGGCCCGATTGGACCACGATGCGGACAGCCGACAAGCCTTGGAGGCCTATCCGATCGACCATCAGGTTCCGAAGGTCGAGACGCAAGGGGGAGTCGCCGCGGGGGAGCGAGTGCTCGAGCAATTTCTGGGAGAACGTCTCTCGATCTATGGCGATCAACGCAACCAACCAGAGGTTGAGGCGACCAGTGGTCTCTCTCCCTATCTGCATTTCGGCCACCTCTCGGCCCACCAAGTTTTCGCGGAGACTGCTCAGTTCGTTGGTTGGTCCCCCGATCAACTCTCCACCAAGGCGACCGGTAGCGCGCGGGAGTGGTGGAACACGGATCCCTCGGTGGAATCGTTTTGGGACGAACTGCTTACGTGGCGCGAGCTGGGGTACAACATGTGCTGGCAGAATTCAAATTATGACCGGTACGAGTCGTTGCCCGATTGGGCTCGGACCACGCTCGAGGACCAAGCTTCC
>JBJHCD010000700.1:0-3851 GCA_050485845.1 Pirellulaceae bacterium
AAGACGAACTACGTCGCGGTGAGGGGCGATCGAGCGATCTTTGCTGTTCCGAATGCTGATCAGGCGGGCCGAACACCACCGGCTGGAATCAGTTTTCGCCATATACTTGATGGGACCAGCAACACGATTGCGGTGGTGGAAGCGAGTGACGAGCGAGGAGTGGTTTGGACGAAACCGGATGATCTCCCGTACGATGAACGGGACCCGATGGCTGGACTGGTCGGATTATACCCCGAGGGATTTCAGGCTCTGTTCACCGATGGGAGTGTCCGGTTCATTCCCGCTCATCTGGCCGCGGAGATTCTCAATGCCCTCTTCACGCGGGACGGCGGAGAGGTTGTGCCGAATTTCTGATTGACCTGAACGGCTGGGGCCGGGGCTTGGCGACGCTGGTTTCGCGAAGGTTCAGGGTCACGCTACCTTTCATCCTCCAGCCCGATCCCCTTTCGCCGGCGGCTGCGCGGAATTGGGGGGCTGGGCCGACGCGCGGCTGTCGAACGGCTCACCCCGAATTCCGTCGCGGATCAACTTTTGACGTCTGCGGCGAGTCAACTCTTGAAGTCTGCCCGCCACGTCCGCCCGTCAAACTTGCCCGTAATGCTTGCTCGCCAAGACTGCTCGCGATGCCGCCGTGGGAGCGATATACTGGGGGCTGCTTGGAATGGTGTTGCGAAAGTTGCTCGAAGTTGACGGGGGAGGAAAACGGTCCCATGCCGATGTTGAAATCTAGGAAGTCAGAGAAGACGCTGAAAACGTTGAAGAGACAGCAGAGACAGCATTCATTGCCGTTGTGGGGTTCCCTGCTGGTGCTGCTTGTCGTTGCGATGGCTGCGATGGTTGGGGGAGATGTTCGAGGGGAGGAGGGAACGAAGGGGGCGAAAATCCGCTTCGAGAAACTCCAACTGGATCCCGTCTTTCGGAGTGAAGGAGTTGCCGTCGCTGATATCAACAACGACGGCAAGCTGGACATTGTGGCGGGTTATGTCTGGTATGAAGCTCCCGACTGGAAGATGCACACGATCCTGGAAACGGCTCCCGAGTATGATCCTCGTGGCTACAGCAATTCGTTTTGCACGTTTGCCGAGGACCTGAACGGGAACGGCTGGACGGACATCATTGTCGTGGATTTTCCCGGGACGCCGACCTGGTGGTTTGAGAATCCAGGGACGACCGGCGAGCCTTGGAAGCGACACACTTTGACCCCCGTCACCAACAACGAGAGTCCTCAGTATGTGGACGTGAATGGGGATGGCGAGCTGAATTTGTTGGCCGCGTATTCGCCGAATCCGGATGAGCCGGATGGTCCTGATCGCCGGATGGCCTACATGAAGCGGAAGGAAGATCCCTATCAGCCCTGGGAGATCGTGCCGATTTCCGCTCCGGGCGCCCCTGGGACTCAGCGTTACTCGCACGGCTTGGGGTTGGGCGACGTCAACGGGAACGGCCGGAACGACATTCTCTGCGGCGATGGTTGGTGGGAGGCACCTGAGTCGGCTGGAGAGACCCCTTGGAAGTTTCATCCCGCCCCGTTCGGTGGTTTGGGAGCCCAGATTTACGCCTATGATTTCAGTGGAAACGGCGTCTCCGATGTCTTGACTTCCAGTCCGCACGCCTATGGCATGTGGTGGCACGAGCAAGTCGGGGCCAACGAATGGAAAACCCACGAGATCGATTCCAGCATTTCGCAGCTACATGCCGTTTGTCTGGCGGATATTGATGGCGATGGACTTCCCGATATTGTGACGGGGAAGCGTTGGTGGGCCCATGTCCAGGGAGACCCTGGCGTTGATGATCCCGCGGTGATTTGCTGGTACCAGCTGGTTCGGGAAAATGGCCGTCCGCAGTGGATTCGCCATCAGTTCGATCATGACAGTGGCGTGGGAACTCAGTTTGAAGTCACCGATGTCGACGGAGATGGGCTCCTGGACGTGGTGACTTCGAACAAGAAGGGGGTTCACGTCTTCCTGCAGCGGCGCGACTGAGCGGCTCTCGGCCACCGGGGCCCGAAATGGGCCCCGTGCGTCGAGCC
The DNA here is from genome assembly GCA_050485845.1 of Pirellulaceae bacterium. GTDB lineage: Bacteria > Planctomycetota > Planctomycetia > Pirellulales > Pirellulaceae > JBJHCD01. The sequence goes on from JBJHCD010000700.1 coordinate 2,030, forward strand.
TCATGGGGCGTCGGTCTCACTCTTCGTCGCAGATTCCGTCTCGGACGCGAAGCGTGTTATTTTGAGTCCGTCGCTTCGGGGAGGATTCCGCGCTCCTTCAGCCAAGCGGCACAGAGGGCAGGCCAGTGAGAGGCGGAAGGGTGATCGATCGCCAGTCCCAGTCCATGGCGTCCCGTCTCGAAGATGTGCAGCGTGGCTGGCACGCCTGCTCGCCGCAGGGCCAGATAGAATTGAACGCTGTTTTCGGGTGGCACGGCCTGATCCTCGGTTGTATGCCAGAGGAATGTGGGGGGCGTTTGGCTGGTGACCTGCTTTTCGGATGAAAACTGGCGAATCAGCTCGTCGGAAGCATTCGCTCCCAGCAGGTTCCGCTGAGACCCTTGGTGTGTGTACTCTTCGCCGAAAGCGATCACGGGGTAGCAGAGGACCAGGAAGTCGGGGCGACTCGACTGCCGCTGCACCTCGTCGGCGGCATTCGGATTCCCTTCCTCGAAGTGAACACCCGCGGTGGAGGCGAGATGGCCTCCGGCCGAAAAGCCGAGCACGCCGACCTTTTCGGGATCCAGCCCCCACTGATCTGCTCGAGCACGCACGGTGCGGATGGCTCGTTGGGCGTCGTCGAGCGGCGCGGGGTGACCGTATCCTTTCGCGCGATGCCGGTAATCGACAATGACGGCGGCGATACCCAGTGAGTTGCACCAGGTGGCAATTTCATGTCCTTCGTGGTCGATGGCCAGTCCGCCATAGCCTCCGCCGGGAAGTATGACGATGACCGGGCGCTTCTGCCGAGCGTCGGGGGTGGTCGCGGGGATGTAATGGATCAGTTGCGGTTGATCTTTCGGCTCGTCCCCGAGTGCTCCCGGAGCACCATTGGGCCAGAGAGGCGCCGAACTATTCATGGCGGGAGGAGCGGCCGGCAAGGTCGTGGCGAGGCTGGCAAGCCACAACGTGAGGAGCATTGCAAGTGGTGTTGCAAGCGGCACCGGCCATGGGGGGACGAGCAGAATGTTGGGCCGCGCGCGGCCTGTCGCACCCCATGAAACGGGGCCGGGGAACCGCGGGTGGGGTGAGCGGGATGGAACGGTTGGACCGGAAGAAAGTGGAATCTGCATGGAAGCTGCCTACCTCGTTTTTCGCAAGACCGCCCGGAGGGGCCATGATTGGTCGAATACTCGAAAGTCGTTATATTCGGCCGAGCGGCCGATCACAATCAAGCGACGCCGTGATATCGTGCCGGACGAGCAAAATCGATGGAGGAGTGTGTGGAATGGCGGAAGATCTGGCGAAGTACTCGGGCCTGGTGAGTGATCTGTTTTCCTGGCCGGCGGACCTGGACGATTGGCGGCAGTATCAGTTGTCCGACGAGCAGGTTCAGTTCTACCGGGAAGAGGGATATTTGCCGGGGATCCGTCTGCTGAATGACCAGCAGGTCGAGCGACTGCGGGAGCAGTTGGCGGTGCTTTTCCAGCCGGACCATGAAGGAAATGAGTATTGGTACGAGTACCATTCGAACGAATCGGCCGATCCGAGTCAGGTATTGTTTCACGCCTTGGGGGCTTGGCGGATCCAGCCGGGATTTCACGATTTGCTTTGGAACCCCGCCTTTCTGGTTCCCGCCGCACAATTACTGGGAGGCTCCGTTCGCTTCTGGCATGACCAACTATTCTGCAAGCCGGCGCAACATGGTGGAGTCGTCGCTTGGCATCAGGACTATTCCTATTGGACGCGAACCGAGCCGATGGCCCATCTGACGTGCTGGATCGGGCTGGATGACAGTCTCCGCGACAATGGCTGTGTCCACTATGTCCCGCGTAGTCAGACG
>JBJHCD010000701.1:0-3851 GCA_050485845.1 Pirellulaceae bacterium
GGCTGTAAGCTGTGCTCGAGCGCCGCCCGAACCATGGCTGCTTCTGGGCACTTCTTCGCAAGTCGCTTGTAATCCTCTGCCGTCTGCATGCTGTACCTCCGTGCTTAAGTTAGTTCTCCTGAAATTCGAACAACCTCTTTACGGACTGCGTACGGCTAAAGTTCACCTACAAAGGGCTGGACGCTACCGCCCGCCACGAAGTCGGCCAGCGCATCGGCCAATCCACGGTCAAAATAGGCATTGGGACCTGGTACGTCGAGCCAGTACCCGCGGGGATGAATCGCTTCGCCCGTGCCGCAAATGGTCATGCCAACCTCCCCGCAATATCAACTCGACCGCGCCGCCGTCCTCATGCGTCCAACCGAGTACCATCGACGATCATCCGACGGTCATCCGAGCCACCAATCAAGCTTACCCTCTGGCGGCAAACAATCAATCGATCAACCGGCCAGTGACCAACAGGCAGTAGTAGCATGGCATGAGCGGCGTGCCAAAGCCTCTCACGTTGAACCGATCGTGCGAAGGAACCCCTGCGGACATGTCGAGAAATCTGGCGAACCACTCTTCCATTCGGCAAGACTTGGCGATCGCCACGAAATCGTCAGCACCAGCGATCACGGCACGGATGGTCATGAAGAGAATGTTCTAAAAGGGGATAAACGGGCTTCCCTCGGCACTCGCGAACTGCGAGAGGAAGTACTCGTAAACTCGCCCGAGCATGTCCTTCGAGCGGTGCTCCTTCTCACCCAGGCCGATGTTGCCCACCAGGTCGATCAGTTGCCCCAGACGCTGCTTGTCGAGTCCAGGGCGGGAGAACTCCTTGGGAAGAACTCCCTTCAGTGACGGGTTGTCCCGCTCGATGGCGAGCATCGCATCATCGACGGTCTTGCCGATGGTGGGCTGCTTGGCCTGGGATTTCAGCTTCGACCACCGCGCCTCCTTCGGCACCCAAAAGATATTGACCGCTCGGTACTCGTCCGCGTCCTCCGGATCCGCTCCGGTTTCAAGCTCGGCTTCCAGCGCGGCGTGGTGTTCCTCGAACGCGTCGGAGATGTACTTGAGGAACAGCAGGCCCAGCACGATATGCTTGTACTCGGCCGCGTCCATGTTCGACCGGAGCGCGTCGGCCGCTCGCCACAAGTCGGACTCAAAGCCGAGGTTGGCGGACCCGTTCTTGGTGCCGGCTCCGGTCTTCGCCTTTTTCCGTGCCATGCTCCTCTGATTTCGTTACGTGCCGTGGGGAAAGAGCGGGGCATGGCCGAGTCCCTGAACGACGGCATGCCAAGTTACGCCTCTTCCGTCTGAGGGGCTTCGAATGTAGCAAACTCGCCACCGCCCGGGTAGTTGCTCGGTTCGATCTTGGATTGGGACGAGCCAACGAAGGGGGGAGTTTTTGGTAAGGGGGCGCGGATCCGGGGGGATGTCTGATTGCTCGGACTTCCGTGAGCGTACACCACAACCATGTCGGCCTTCGGCGGCGCGGCGCTGATTTGAGAGGTACGGTTGAGGAGCCTCTTGTTCCCAACTCGTAACCCTCACTCCCAGCGAGGTGGTGCGTCATGAGCCAGACACGTCCTTCCGAGCAATAGCTTTGCTCCCGACGCTTTCACCTGTTTCGAGGAAGCCAACTCTCCATCGCTCGGTTTTGCCGGTCCGAAGGAGTCTTTCTTTACTGGGCCAAGAACTCCGAATCGACACCTCGCGAAAATCACGGACAGCCGGCACTCGACCGCGCAGTCGGTACGCTGAAAATCTCCCGAATGCCGCGCCCGGCGCGCTGAAACCTTCCCCAAGCGACAACGGGGACACGTCTCTGGAGGGGCCCTCCATTCGCATCGCCATCGGGACGGAGATCACTATGTTCGTTCCCGTCTCCGATGCCGAAGTCATTCCTCAGGTCATGCGATCACTATTGAGCGACCATTAACCCCCGGACTGGGTCGCAGTTCTAAACCTATGCCCCCCGCTGGAACTCGGGGGGCGTCCACGCGCCGAGGTCGATCTGGTCGAGAATCGTTTCGATCTTCATGTCTGCCCCGATCTAGTCGGCAAACCAGGTGCCCGTGATCGGCCACGAGTACGATGGTCTTGATGCCGTGATCGGCCAGCACCCGCACACCCCGCCGTAATTGCCTCAGCACACCGTCGATTTGCAAACGGTCTTGGGAAGTGTGACTTCCCCAACCGCCGAGCCGTAAACTTGCTCTTTGTCGTACCAGACGACCAACCGCTTTTCATCGACCTGCTTGGCGATGAGCTGCAACAGATGTTCGGTGACGATGGCCAATCTTGTGGATACTCCTCAATCACCGCGAAGAAGCATCTGCGCCGAAGGCGGCTCGAGCGGCCCGCGTTTGAGCCGCGATCTCGTCTTGATCGGCCATTTTCCGACTCGAAGAGATGCTGCACCAGAAGCCCGCGAATACGCTCTCAGCGGCATCAATTTCGTCATCAACATCACCGGCCTGCACAGGCGTCTCCAGAATGATCGGTATCTCTTCGCTCAGCCTTCGAGCCACTCGCCGAAAAGCCTGGATGCTCTCGAAATTGAGGCGCTCGTGGCGAGACTGCGAATTCACAAAACTCATGTGAACCTGTCTCAGCCGGTCCTGAAACCATCGGAGAAACGTATCGGCTTCCTGCATGGTCGGATCGACCTGCCGAGCGTGACCGATATCAAAGCAGAACGTTGCTTCGGGAAGCTTTTCGAAAACCGTCCGCAACTGAGATGCGGTCCGTCCAGTCTCCTTGCGCTTGTCCATGTTCTCGATGCAGACAGCCCGCCCAAGCAACCGCCACAGCGAGAAGTCCTCGATCACATCAGGATGGACGATGATGGCCCACCCGCGATCAGCGACCTTTCGTAGCTTTTCGACAAGTTCGCTTTCAGAGAAGCGAATTCGCTTGCTGGGTGCGTGGAACGAGACGTACTCGAACGGCCTGAGCTCATTTTCCAGCTGATCCAGTGATTCCAACAAAGGATCGAGTTCATCTTCCCGCAGTGCCGAAAGCTCGACCGCGTTCGCACGCCGATGCGTCGCCACTTGAAGGCCGCGTCGCACGTCGTCCAAGGCAATACTGCCCGTTGAGAATCCAATCTTCAACTCAGAACACTCCCGATCAGCATCGTCCAGTCCACGTCGCTGCCGCTGGTCCATTCGCTCCGAGCCAATGAGCCGAATACAACGACATCCACATCCTCCGACGTAAATTGACGCAACCTCTGGAGCAGCCGACCTTGCACCTCAATGGCATCTGTGCCGGCAGCGGTCATCGTGGGCCACTGTGTGCCGGTTTCGGAACTAAACTGGGCCACGTAGTCGAAGGTGGGATCAATCGAGCCATTGGGCATTACTTCACCAATCCTTTCTGGCAAAGCTGCTCGCCGATGGAGGAGCATTCGTACTTGCCTGCCAGCAGTTCATCCCAGTATTTCTTGGCGACCTTCCACGGGACGAATTCCCAGAGCAGGGCGATGTTCAGGACGACGCCATCGTTAAGGTCGGGTTCGAGATGTAGGTTTGCCACCCGCCGCAGCTTTTCCTCGAAGTTCCTCAGTTCGGAGAGGAAATTTTCCTGCCGCTCCACGTCCTTGGCGACTCGCTTGGCCTCTTAGCCACTGTCCCCCGATACGGCCATCTGACAGCGGAGAACTTCGAGTCGTCGACTAAAACGGGGGATGCAAACGCCCGTTTTGAGCCGCAACGACTCGCAGCCCCGAACTCTCGATGTGCGACAAGTGCGGGAAATTGCGAATTTCTCGGAAGTTGTGGCCATTTTGGAAAACGGACTAGTAGCGGAGGAGGGACTCGAACCCCCGACACGCGGATTATGATTCCGCTGCTCTAACC
>JBJHCD010000702.1:0-3849 GCA_050485845.1 Pirellulaceae bacterium
AACTTGGTGATCGCCTTCTCAACCACGGTATTGGGGCTGTTCGTCGGCATGCTGGCAAGCTACCTGGTGTCCGTCAAGAAGCATTGGTATCAGGCCGATGCCGCCCTGCTGAACTACGTGGCGGAACGACTCTCCACGGCGAGCCCGAGCCATTCAGCGACGAGCCATTCCGCGCCGGGCCAGTCCGCGAAGAGGAAAGGGCGATCAGCGGACCAGGCGGGAGAGCCAGAGCAAGATGCGAGTCCTCTGGACCCGAGTCCGGCGGGCGCAGCGCGGGAGGAATCGCATGTCTGACATGACGGAATCCGTGCTCGAGTCGGGACACAGATCCTCGCCACCCAGTCGATTGCGGCAGCTTCGAGCCGGCAATCGAATCCGCTCCAACTTCCTGGATGGCGAAGCGGACGACGATCCGCTGTCGAGCCTGGCCAATCTTTTCGACGCGGCGATCGTTTTCGCCGTCGCGCTGATGGTGGCTCTCGTTTCCTATCTCCAAGTCCCCGCGCTGTTGAAGGACAAGGATTACACGATCATCACCGATCCAGGCACGCCCGACATGGAGATCATCGTCAAGGAAGGTCAAGAGATCAAGCACTATGAGGCTTCCGACGCGACGGGAGCCGGCCAAGGGCAACTGTTGGGGCAGGCCTACCAATTGCCCGACGGACGCGTCATCTACGTCCCCGCGGAAGACTGAGAAACGAAACAACTTTCAGGCTAAAAAAACATGTTTCGAAAACTCACCCTATCGGTCACTTTGCTGCTGTTTTGTTTTGCCGGCGGCCTCTGGGCCTATTACGAATTCCTGAGACCCTTTCGGATCGCGACGATCGGCTTCTCCGATACGGATTGGGCGACCTGGGAAGACGCCCTTCGCAAGACTCCCTATTCCATCCGGCGATATGACGACTCGGGTGTCGATACCGCCAGGCTGGACCACTACAACCTGGTCTTCATTCGCGGCCAGGGATTGAACTTGACTCCCGAGCAGGTTGACCGCATCGCGAGCGCCCGGGCGCGTGGCACGCACTTCTATGTTCGCACGGCGACCAACGCCCTCTCGGAGCAGCAAACGTCGGTGCCCGAGGAGCATCGTCAGCGGATCGCCGAATACATGCGGCATGGTGGCGAAGAGAACTTGATCGGCTTGGCGCATTATGCGGCTCACCATCTCGGTGGCAGGGAGACCGCGGTACCGGAAGTGGTTGAGCGACCGGCGTTCGGCTTGTTCCACCTCGACGGCCAGGTTTTCGAAACCTTGGAACAGTATGAACATTTTCAGGCAGGGCGCGGGATGGGTGAAGGCTCCGATCGTCCGCGCGTCGCCATGATCGGAAGTTTCATGAGCCCGGAGGACCATTTGAATCGCCAACCGGTCGACCGGTTGGTGCAATCGATGGAAAATGCCGGCGCCAAAGTCTATCCGATCTTCGGTCGGAGCGAACTGTTTGACATGCTCTTGGCCATCAAGCCTGACATCGTGTTGACCTTTCCCCACGGGCGTTTGATGCAAGACAATCGCGCCGAGCGACTCCTTGCCGAACTGAACTGCCCCATTGTCAGTGCACTTCCAATCCTGACCGGCCGCGATCAATGGGAGGAGGATGAACGCGGCATGGAGGGTGGGTTCTTGGGGCAGTCGATCACATCTCCCGAATTGGACGGAATCATCGAACCGATCGTGGTCTCCTCCATGGAGCCCAACGAGCGGCGATTGAATGTGCGCACGCCGATGGAGGATCAGCTGCAAGCCCGAGTCAATTTGACCATGAACTGGCTCAAGCTGCGCAAAAAGCCCAACTCCGAGAAGCGCTTGGTCATCGTCTATTACAAGTCTCCCGGCATGTCGGCACTGTCGGCTGGTGGCTTGGAGGTCGCTCCAGCTCTGTGGAACACGCTGCAGCGACTGGAAAGCGAGGGGTATGATCTGGGGGGGGAGTTGCCCGAGTCACCAGACGCGCTGTTTGACCTGCTCCATGCGAAAGGAAAAACGCAGGGGCAGTGGGCGTTGGGCTCCTTCGAGTCATTCGTGAAAGAGGCAGATCCGGAACTGGTGCCGGCTGATTCCTATCTCCAATGGTTTCAGGACGTCCTTACACCCAAGCGACAAAGGGAGGCGATTGAGCTATGGGGTGACTTGCCTGGCGACAAGATGGTGACCAATGTCGATGGTCGTCCCCACTTGGTGGTCAGTCGCATCAAGCTGGGCAACGTCGTCATCATGCCTCAGCCGACCGTTGGCGGTGGAGGTGAGAACGAGAATGAAATCAGCAGCATTCATGGAACCGATCAAGCCGCGCCGCACTTCTACTTGGGAGCCTACCTGTGGGCTCGCCATGGATTTCAAGCCGATGCCATCATGCATTTCGGGACTCACGGCTCACTCGAATTCACTTATGGAAAGTCCAATTGTCTGAGCCGCGATTGTTGGCCGCACATTCTGATCGGTGATGTCCCCCACATCTATCCGTATATCATCAATAATGTGGGCGAAGCACTCGTCGCCAAACGACGCTCCAATGCCGTGATCGTCTCGCACTTGACGCCCCCTTTTATGGAGGCCGGTTTGTATGGTGAGCTGTCGCTGCTGCACGACAAAATTCACGATTGGGAACAAGTCGACGATCCGCTGCTGCGCGAGGAGACTTTGCGGTCGGTTACCGAGCTGGTTCGGCAACTGAACCTGGCGGAGGACTTGGGGCTGGAGAGGGAGAGCTTGAACGATCGGCTGTTGACCGAGAATGAACTGGCGGAAATCCACTCATATATCCATCAACTGAAGGATCAAAGTGTCACCGATGGACTGCACGTGATCGGTCGCGAGCTGACGGACCAGCAAATCCAGCAGACCGTCACGGCCATGATGGGCGAGCAGGGGGTCGATCAGCTGCTGGCCGAGCTGGGCAAGGATCAAGACGACGATGCGCTCGAGCATCGTCAGGAGTTGGCGGGGCAGTTCGTCGACGCGGTGCTGTCGGGTGAGTTATCGGCGTCCCAGTTGTTGAGCGAAGAGCAACAGGCGGCGATTCGCCAGGCTGTCGAAGCAGAGCGAGCCTCCACCGAACCCGGCAGGCGTGCCGGTCGGCCTGGCGGTAGAGAAGCCGCCGGCGGTCGCCCGGATGGCTCCGGCGGATCAAGTGGAGCAAGCGGAGGGGGCATGCCCGATGGTTATTCGGGCGCGACGCAACGCGTGGAAACGGAAAGCCAAAAGCCTGGTTCGAGTGGTCATCCGAGTGGTCATTCGGGGAGAGAACCCCGCGGGAATCATTCGGGCGACCAGCCCGAACAGCAGCAGATGTTGCTCGACCTGATCCAGTCCATTCGCCACAATGCCGCCAACCTTCGTCAGTCATCTGCCATGGAACTGCGGCAGATCGTCGCCGCGTTGGATGCCGGATATATCGCTCCCTCCAGTGGCGGCGACCCGCTGGTCAACCCGGCGTCCGTGCCGACGGGACGTAACTTGTATTCGATCAATGCCGAGCAGACTCCGACGTCCGAGGCGTGGCGAGTGGGCATGAAGCTGACCGAGCAAATGCTGACCGCGCATCGGGCGACTCATGGGGGGGAATATCCACGGCAGGTCGCCATTTCGTTGTGGGGAGGCGAGTTCATCCGCGGCAAGGGGACGGGGATTGCTCAGATTCTTTACCTGATGGGCCTGCGGCCCGTATGGAATTCGCGTGGCGTGGTGCATGACGTGGAAGTGATTCCGGCCGCGGAACTGGGACGCCCAAGGATCGACGTCTTGGTTCAGACTTCGGGCCAATTCCGCGATGCCGCCGCGTCGCGAATTGCCCTGGTGGATAAGGCGGTCCAAATCGCCAGTATGCTGGAGCCCGAGGAGCA
>JBJHCD010000703.1:0-583 GCA_050485845.1 Pirellulaceae bacterium
GCTGACTCCTGCCTTGGAGATATTGGCCGACGTGGTTCGGCGTCCTCATCTTCCCGCTGACCAGCTCGAGGACGCTCGGCTGGTCTGCCTGCACGAAATCCGATCGGTCGACGATGATTTCGCTCAGCGCACGCTCCAGGAACTTCGGGCTCGCACGTATGGCGATCCTTGGGGACGCAGCGCGGCCGGCAGGCTGGAGTGTGTGGAGACCTTTACCATTGAGGATGTTCAGAATTACTTCGCCGCAACCTATGGAGCGGAGAAGGCGATTCTCAGCGTGGCCGGGAATTTTCGTTGGGAGGAGCTGGAGGGGCTTGTGCGGCGGCACCTGGGCGACTGGCCCGCCGTGAAGCTCCCCGAACTGGCGGAACGCTCCCCGGAATTCGGCTACTATCACTTGCCGCACGAGACGAATCAGACGCACATCGGGCTCGCCTACCCCTCGGTCTGTTGCCGTGACCCCGACTTTTTTCAAGCTCGAGGAGCCATGGGGGCGCTCAGTGACGGCGTCAGTTCGCGGCTCTTCAACGAGGTGCGGGAGAAGCGGGGGCTCTGCTACAGCGTCAATGCCTTCTGCCACTCG
>JBJHCD010000703.1:593-3844 GCA_050485845.1 Pirellulaceae bacterium
GTACGATCGTGCTCGAGTGATCGGCTACGCGGGCACCACCACCGAGCGGGCTCAGGAGACCCTGGATGTCTTCCTGAGTGAGATCGAGCGGCTGCGGGAGGGAATCGAGCCGGATGAGTTGCGGCGAGTCCAGGCTCGGATCAAGAGCGGCCTGATCATGCAGCAGGAGTCGAGTGGTTCGCGGAGCAGCGCGATTGCCGGCGATTGGTATTATTGGGGCCGAGTTCGCTTGATTGACGAACTGAAGCAGCGGATTGACTCATTGACTTGCGACAGCATTAACCAATTCTTGGCGACTCATCCCCCGAGTGATTTCACGGTGGTGACATTGGGAGCCGAGGCACTGGAGGTACCCCTTGGAATTTCTGCGCCACACCCTGCCTAATGGACTTGAGGTGATTGCGGAACGGAATGAGAAGGCCTACTGCACGGCGCTCGGATTCTTCGTGAAGACCGGTTCGCGTGACGAGGAGCCCGAGCTGTCGGGAGTCAGTCACTTCCTGGAGCACATGATGTTCAAGGGAACGGCGAAGCGAACCGCCGAGGAGGTCAATCGAGATCTGGACGAGGTCGGTTCGCAATCGAACGCCTACACCAGCGAGGAGCAGACGGTCTATCACGCCATTGTCTTGCCGGAGTACACCGAGCGAACGGTGGAGCTGTTGGCGGACATGATGCGCCCGGCCCTGCGTGACGAGGACTTCGAAACGGAGCGGCAGGTCATTTTGGAGGAGATCGCCAAATATGACGATCAGCCTCCGTTTGGGGCTTTCGAGCGGAGCATGCTGCTGCATTACGGCCAGCATTCGCTTGGCCGCAGCATCCTGGGAACTCGCGAATCGGTTGGCTCCTTGCGAGTGGCTCAGATGCGGGAATTTTTTCATCAGCAGTACAGTCCGGGGAACATGGCCCTGGTCGCCACGGGCTGTGTTGATTTTCCCCGATTGGTCGAGTTGGCGGAACGTTACGCGGGTGACTGGCCTTCCTTTGAGGCTCGCCGAGATCCGACGCGTGGCGGCCGAGTTCCTTCGACGCCCCAGTTTGAAGTCCGGCCGCATCCGCTGGCGACGCAGCAGTATGTGATCTTGACCAGTGACGGACCGGCCACGGACGATCCGGACCGCTATGCGGGCCGATTGCTGGCGACCATTCTGGGAGATGACAGTGGGAGCCGGCTGTTTTGGGAGTTGGTCGACACGGGGCTGGCCGAGTGTGCGGCGATGGGACCGCATGAGTACCAGGGGACGGGATTGATACTTTCCTATCTCTGTTGCGAGCCGGAACATGCCATGGGGAATTTGCAGCTACTGCATGACGTGTTGCGGGAGGCGGAGGTGGGGGGAGTGACCGAGCAGGAGTTGGAGCAGGCCCAGAACAAAATCTGTGCTCAGATTGTGCTTTCCAGCGAACGCTCCGCCAGCCGGCTCTTTTCCGTCGGAGGTGGCTGGCTGTCACGGGGTGAGTACCGGACGGTGGCCGACGCAATGGCAGCTTATCGAGCGGTCCGGTTGGAGGATATACGGCGAGTGCTCGAGCGATTTCCGCTCACTCGCTACACCTGCTGTGCCGTCGGACCGCTCGGTGAACTCGCCCCTCCCAGTTAGCTCGAGTTCTGCTACACTTTCGTCGTAGCTTCGCGAGTGAAAACCATGGGTGGTTTCCATGCGAAAGAACTTGCGAAAAAACATGCGAAAAAACCATGAGTGAACGATAGCCAGCCGAATCAAGAGACTATCCCGAGAGAATAAGAAGAGACAGCCAAATGGAACGTACACTGGTCCTGCTCAAGCCCGATTGTGTTCAGCGCCGCATGATGGGAAAGGTTTTGACTCGTTTTGAAGACAAGGGCCTGAACGTGGTCGGGATGAAGATGCTGCAGGTGACTTCCGAGTTATCGCGGGAGCACTATGCCGAGCATGTCAGCAAGCCCTTTTATTCCGGCCTGGAGCAGTTCATTACGGCGTCGCCGATTGTGGCGATGGTGGTGGAGGGACTGGAGGCCATCACGGTGGTCCGCAAGATGTTGGGGGCGACCAACGGTTTGAAGGCCGAGCCGGGAACGATTCGAGGGGACTTCAGCAGCAGTCGCCAGATGAATCTGGTCCATGCCTCGGACGGTCCCGAGGCGGCGGCACGCGAGATTCAGCTCTATTTCCGCCCGGAAGAGATCTTCTCTTATGCTCCGACTTTGACCCCCTGGTTCCGAGCGGACGACGAGTGACCCGCGGCGGACTCTGCCGGGGGCGAGTTGCGTGATGGTGTGGCGGCGTGTTGCGGGGAACTGTCACCGCGGTTTGCCGGCGAGTTCGCGCCGCGGGACTCCCGCGTGCGTTGAATCGCATGAGTTGCGGAGGGCTTTTACCGCAGTTTGCCGGCGGGGGTTTTGGAGCGAAGTTCATCGATCATGGCTCGAGTGGCAGCGGCGACAGCTTCTTGCCACTTTTCTTCGCCGGCGGGTCGGAATTCTGGTCGAGCGTGGGCGAAGATGATTCCTCGGGAGCTATTGACGATGGCTCCCATGCCGTGGGAGTCGAAGCCGGCGGCGACATCGGCGGCCCCGGCCCCTTGTGCTCCGTAGCCGGGGATCAGGATCCAGGCGTGGGGCATGGCGTCGCGTAGTTCGGCCAGTTGAGTGGGGTAGGTGGCTCCGACGACGGCGCCGATTGGTCCGAATCCGGACTGCCCGGTGTGGCTGGCGGCTTGTCGTTCGACCCAGTGGGCGACATGGGTATAGAGGGGGAGTTGGTTGAGGTTGTCGCGAACATCCTGGAACATGCCACTTCCGGGATTGGAGGTTTTGACCAGCACGAAGATGCCGGCATGCCGCTCGAGGCAGGTTTGAATGAAGGGGGTAAGGCTATCGTCTCCCAGGTAGGGGCTGACGGTCAGGGCATCGGCCTGCCAGGGGCTTTGGCTACCGAGGTAGGCTCGAGCGTAGGCGGTGGCGGTGGAGCCGATATCGTTTCGTTTTCCGTCCAGGATGACCAGCAGTCCTTGTTGTCGAGCGTAGCGGATGATGGCGGCGAGTGCTTCGAGTCCTGGGGGGCCCAGTTCTTCGAAGAAGGCCATTTGGGGCTTCACGGCGGGGACGAGTGGCGCGACGACGTCGATAATCCCCTGGCAGAAGGTTTGGTAGCATCGAGCGACGGCGGTCCTGTCGTTTGGGTCCACGCCGGCCCGCAGGGGTTCTGGCAATTGTTCGAAGCGCGGGTCGAGTCCCACGAGAACGGGGCAGGCACGTTGGCGGACGG
>JBJHCD010000704.1:0-3843 GCA_050485845.1 Pirellulaceae bacterium
CGGATCGCCTACTCTGTCCGGAACTTCGAACTGGAGAAGAATCAAGGGGCGACCACCCTCTATCTGTTGGATTGGGAATCAGGCGAACAGGAGGTGTTGCTGGAGAATTGGCCGGGTGTCGGTGACCTGCAATTTGCCGGTCAAGGCGACCAGGAACGGCTCTATTTTACCGGCCGGCCGACAGAGGAAATCGCCAAGCAGTCCGGGAAGGAGTCGAAAACTTCCGACAGCGACAGCAACTCGGACGGCAACTCTAGTAAGAGCAACGGCAAGGATTCCGAGCTAAAACCGGTCTGGCCCCAGATCTGGACGATTGAGCTGGCGACGGGTGACCGAAGGCAGATCAGCCAACTGGACCAGCCCGTCTCCAATTTGAAGGTCTCTCCCACTGGGCGTCGCGTCGCCTTTACGCTCCGAGTTCAACTGGACCCGGATACGGAGGAGATCTTTCCCGATCTCCCGCTGGCGGATGCCAAGATCATTGACGGACTGATGTTCCGCCATTGGGATCGTTGGCATGACGGAAAGTACAGCCACCTGCATGTCGCGGAATTGGATGAAACCGGTCTGGTGGGAACGCCGACCGATCTGATGCCCGGAATACGTGCCGACACTCCTTTGCCTCCTTTCGGAGGGAGTCGGCAGATTGCTTGGGCTCCCAGCGGAGACGAAATTGCCTACACGGCGAAGATCGTCAACAATTGGGCCCAGTCGACCAACAGCTCTATCTTCGTTTGCCGCTTGGATGAAGACGAGGTCACCACGCGGTGCATTACCACGGGGATGGAGGGATACGATGTCGAACCGCTGTACTCTCCCGACCAGCGGTGGATCGGTTTTCATTCCATGGAGCGGGCTGGATTCGAGTCGGATCGAAATCGAATCCTACTCTATTCTCGCTCCACGGGAGAGATTCAGGAATTGACCGTCGGGTTGGATCAAACGACCCATCGCGCCACTTGGCTGCCCGATTCGAGCGGCATGGTGTTCTATTCGGAACGGCTGGGAACGGATCAGGTCTTCCGCATCGATCTTGGGCGACAGGGGGCGACGCAGATCACTTCGGGACAGAAGAACTGGTCGATCATCGATGTGATGCCGGATGGCGACCACCTTTTGGTCTCGGTGCAGGACATGATTCGCCCCGCGGAATTAGCCTTGGTCTCACTGGCCGACGGGGAGGCTCGGCGAATCACTGGAATCAACGACTCGCTGTACGAAGATCTTGAACTGCCGACGGTCCAGGAGCGATGGGTTCGTTCGTCGGATGGGGCGATGGTGCACTGCTGGGTGATTTATCCCCCGGATTTCGATCCGCAGCGGCAGTGGCCCTTACTGACCTACTGCCAAGGTGGTCCCCAGGGTCAGATCGGCCAGTGGTTTTCCTACCGCTGGAACTTTCACTTGATGGCCGCTCAGGGTTATGTCGTCGTGGCTCCCAACCGACGGGGGCTACCTGGGTTTGGTCGAGCTTGGAACGACCAGATCAGTGGCGACTGGGGAGGTCAAGCGATGCAGGACATCCTGGCGGTTACGGACGAGATGCTCCGCCAGTCCTACATCGATGCGCGACGGGCCGCGGCGGTGGGAGCCAGTTTCGGCGGATACACCGTGTATTGGTTGATGGGGCACCACCAAGACCGCTTTCGCACGATGATCGCCCATTGCGGGGTCTTCAATCTCGAATCAATGTACGGTTCGACGGAAGAACTGTTCTTCGTCGATTGGGACATGGGAGGACCTTATTGGCGGAGTGCGGAGCTTCAGCGGAAGTACGATGAGTTTTCTCCGCACCGATTCGTCCAGAACTGGAAAACGCCGCTATTGGTGATTCATGGCGAGAAGGATTTTCGCGTGCCGATCACGCAGGGAATCGAAGCATTCACGGCTGCCCAGGTGCAAGGGGTTCCCTCGCGATTTCTCTACTTTCCCCATGAAGGGCACTGGGTGCTGACTCCGCAGAACGGCGTCCTCTGGCACCGAGTCTTTTTTGATTGGCTGGGGCGATACCTGGACGAGGCTCCTGTCGTCCGCGGCACGCCCGAGTGAACTTGAGTGATTCCGTCATTTTCCATCCAACGAGTCGAGATGCTTCAACAATGAACAACACGACAATGGGTGGCGAACCCACAAGACCCATGATTACCGATGCGGTCCCGCGCATGCGCGCATTGAGTGCTGTCGCTCGGAGTGCTTGGCCCCGGTCGCCGAGGAATCGGGTACTTCAGACGGGCGGCTCATAAAATTCACTCCTTCTTCAAGGGCGAGCGACGCGTTCAGAAAGTTCCTTGAACTCGGAATCCCGTTTGGGTTGTTGGTTTGGCTCGGAGTATTGCGAGTCTTGAGCGTCGAGATGTTTGAGCAAAAGCCTTTCGGCGCGGAAGTCAGTCAATGCCGACAATAGGCCATGAAGGACCGTACGACATCGTCATCGTCGCCGCTACCGTTGCTCCAACCATTGAACGGCGAGTGCCCGGCCAAGCTCATGTATCCCGCCGCCATAGGCATTTTCGTCGAGCCTCAGGAAACCAGTGCGACACAATCAACGCGACGCATCCAGCAGCCAGGGCGGTCAGCGAGAGAGTATCGATAGCCGTGACGACGTAATCAAAAGTGCCTTGCACGGATTTCGAATGAACGAACAACGCGTGACTTTCGCACTCACGGTGGCGCAACCGGAATGACGTTTGTCAGAACCGCCGCGCCAATCAGTACAAAGAGTATGCCCATACCGCCGATTACGAATGCATTCCCGTATGACTCCAGTATTGAGTCGATTCGGATGTTCGCAGGGTCGTTCGGAGGATACAAAAGCTCCACTCGCTGACCCGGACTGTATCGCCCGGCAACGATTCGAGTCGCTTCGCGCCGGTTTCCACTCGCGTCTTGGTACTCGACTTTGAGCCATCGAGTCCGATGTGCATGGACCGACTTTGCCTGAACCTGTCGCCGGGCCTCGCCTTCTCGGTAAAACGATTCCATGGGTCGTGACTTGATCGCCTCTGTCCGCGCTTCGATTACCGTGCCCGCCGTTCTCACAGCCGATTGCCGAAATGTTTTGGCCCTGGCCGCCATCAGAATCGACCACAGCAATAGAATCCCGCCGAATCCCGGAAACAACAGAATTCCCGCTAGTCTTACGTCCACGGAAGTCTCTCCTGTACTGTTCGGCGGAACCAGATCGGTAGCGTCTGTGTACCCCCACAGCCGACACGCCCCACGAGACCCACGCCTCCGCCCTGGCGCAACATGCACGCCCAGCGGGGAAGTGCCACTCGGCAACGACAACGCTGATGAACACTCAGGGACGCTAATGAGAGCCTGCAGGGACCGAACGTCGCGATCATGGCGGACGTTGCCAAACACCCACCGGTGATTAGTTAGTAGTTCCTCCTGGCAACATGGCCGGCCGATTCTTCCCATCAGTGTTTATCAGCGTTCATTCGCGGTTCCCCAACAAGGCCAACCGCTTCCAGTAGGTCTTGTCGCGTGCGAAGACGATCGTTTCGCCATCGGGTGAAAACCGTGGCGACGTGTCGTTCGCATCGACATTGGTCAGCTGTGTTTTTGCGCTGCCATCATGTTGCGGACTGCGATAGGCATGATCTTTGCCCTCAACGATGGCGGTAACGGGGCCGGGAACTGACATTGCCGAGTTTCGCGATCCAGCCGAACTACTCCGGCTCCCGTTTATTCGCTTGATCTGGGTCGAGATTGCAATTAACGTCAATTAGTGTTCGGTATTTGCTTAGTCGCGACACGCCGATGACCGCCGGAATGGTGAGAATTGGGAACCCAAAGGCACCGGTCAAGATGCCCAGCCATCGCGCCCTTCGATAAAGT
>JBJHCD010000705.1:0-3843 GCA_050485845.1 Pirellulaceae bacterium
TTCCCGTGAATATCCGACGTTTTGCCAAAATATCCGAACGAGAATCATTAGTCGAAAAATCGAAGAATCGAAAATCGAGAATCGAGAATACCTTTCATGGCCACTGCATCAGAACAGAAAGTCGGCGCCATCACGCAAGTGATAGGTTCTACCTTCGACGCTCAATTTCCCGAGGATCACCTTCCCGAGTTGTACAACGCGGTGAAGGTGTATGGGGAACATAAGGGGTTGACGGTCAACTTGACCGGAGAGGTTCAGCAACATCTCGGAGGAGGACGCGTTCGCTGCGTCGCTCTGGGAGGAACGGATGGACTGATTCGAGGCCAGGACTGCGTCGACACCGGCGCTCCCGTGACCGTCCCGGTCGGCAAGGCAACCCTGGGACGAGTCTTCAACATGCTGGGCGAGCCGATTGACGGTCGAGGGCCCGTGGAGGCGGATGAGTTTCGGCCGATCCATTCGCCCGCCCCAGAGATTCAGACCCTCTCGACCAGTACCGAAATCTTTGAAACCGGTATCAAGGTGATCGACCTGCTCACCCCGTTCGTCCGCGGCGGTAAGGCCGGATTGTTCGGTGGGGCAGGGCTGGGCAAGACCGTGATTCTCACCGAGTTGATCGCTCGTATCGCCAGCGCGCATGGCGGTAACTCGGTGTTCGCCGGAGTTGGGGAACGAACCCGCGAAGGAACCGACCTCTGGCTGGAAATGCAGGAGGCCAAGATCGGTGACACCGGGCGAAGTGTTATCGAACAGACCTGCATGGTGTTCGGACAGATGAACGAGCCCCCTGGTTCCCGTCTGCGAGTCGCCTTGTCGGCATTGACGATGGCCGAGTACTTCCGGGACATGACGGGGACCGACACCCTGCTGTTCATCGACAACATCTTCCGCTTTTCGCAAGCAGGAAGTGAAGTGTCGGCGTTGTTGGGGCGCATGCCGAGTGCGGTCGGTTACCAGCCGACGTTGGCGACGGAGATGGGAGCCCTGCAGGAACGAATCGCCTCGACAGACAAGGGAGCTATTACGTCGGTCCAGGCCGTATATGTCCCGGCTGATGATCCCACGGATCCAGCTCCCGCCACGGCGTTCGGCCAGTTGGATGCGTTCATCTACCTGGAACGGTCGATCGCCGAAAAGGGTATCTATCCCGCGGTCGATCCCCTCGCCTCGTCCAGCCGAATTCTCGATCCGCAGTACGTCGGCGACCGCCATTACGCGATCGCCCGCCGCGTCCAGATGACATTGCAGCGATACCGCGAGTTGCAGGACATCATCGCCATTCTCGGCGTGGATGAATTGAGCGAAGCGGATAAGCTGATCGTTCATCGGGCTCGCCGCATCGAGCGATTCCTCTCGCAGCCCTTTCTCGTCGCCGAGGTCTTCACGGGCAAGCCGGGTGAGATCACGCCGCTGGAGGACACGATTCGCAGCTTCGAGGAATTGTGTGACGGGAAGTGGGATCACTTGCCTGAACCCGCCTTCATGTATGTCGGTCCCATCGAGCAGGCCGAAGAACAAGCCAAGAAACTGGCACAAGGATAAACGACGATGGACCAGCTAACCTGTGTGGTGGTCACTCCCGAAAAAACGGCACTCGAAAAGAGCTGTTCGTTCATCGTGGTGCCGTTGCACGATGGTGAATTCGGCGTGGCGGTCAGCCATGGCCCCATGATCGGCCGGTTGGGGAGTGGCGAACTGCGACTGACGACTGAAGGAAAAACCGAACGCTACTACTTGGATGGCGGTTTTGTTCAGGTGGCGGACGACGTCGTCAGCGTGTTGACTCAACACCTCCAGCCCGCCGCGGAGATCGACGTGGAGGAAGCGGAGGAGCAATTGCGAGTCGCTTCCCACCGGCGAACCCCCACGGAGGAAGAACGGATTGCCCGGGATCGGGCCGTTGCTAAGGCTCGAGCGAAGATCCGAGTCGGCCAAAAGGCTCGGCGCTGAGAAAAGTCGGTCTGTTGTTCCATCGGCTGGCAGGCGAGCCATCGCTGCGTGGGAAAGAAGTCAGCCTGGCGTTCAGCCGGCGTTCTTGTCTCGAGCGAGGCGTCGAAGGACCTCGATCCCTCGCTCGATGACCGAATCTTCCGCCGCGTAGGAGATCCGGAAATGGGTGTCGTGCTGGCTGAAGATATTGCCCGGGATGATCAATAGATTGTTCTCGATGGCTTTCGTGACAAATTCGCTGCCCGTTCCCCAGGGGGCCCGTGGAAACGCATAGAACGCTCCCGTCGGGCGGACCAGTTCGAAGTCATCCGCCAGACCCTCCACCAGCAGGTCCCGTTTTCGCCGGTAGGATGTCGTGAACTCCTCGGTATCGACATCCATGGCCGTCGCTCCCGCCCACTGCACCGGTTGCGGAGCACAAACGAAGGTGTACTGCTGCAGCTTGATCATCGTTTCCATGACGGCCGATGGACCATGCACGTAACCTAGCCGCCAGCCCGTCATGGCGTGGCTCTTCGAAAATCCGTCGATCACAATTACCTGATCGTTGAATCGGGCGGGTGAGACGAAGGGGGCGTCGTAGGAGAAGCAGCGGTAGATCTCGTCCGAAACCAGGGCAATCTCGCGGCGGTGAGCCAGTTCGGCCAGCTTGCGGACTTCGGACTCGCTCGCGCTAACTCCGGTCGGATTGGCCGGACTATTCAAAATGATCAGCTTCGTCCGAGGCGTAAGGGCCGCCTCGACCCGATCGACATCGATCCGAAAGTCCGGATAAGTGTCAATCAATACCGGAACGCCGCCGCTCAGCCGGACCAGCGGCTCGTACATGACGAAATAGGGGTCGAACACGATCACTTCGTCCCCCGGATTGATCAGGCTCAGCATCGTGAGAACCAATCCGCCACTGGTCCCGGAACTGACAAAAACCTGACGGTCCGAATGGCCGTACTCCGCGTCAATCTGGCTCTGCAGCTTCTCCCTCAGGACCGGCATCCCCTGTGTGAGCGCGTAGCTGTTTTTCCCAGATTGAATCGCGTCGATACAGGCTTGCCGCACCGGAACGGGGACGTCGTAATCGGGCTGACCGATGGAGAGGTTGATGGGATCCTTCAGTTGTCGAGCGAGATCGAACACTTTGCGGATGCCACTGCTGTCAAAGCTCTTTGTTCGGTCCGCGATCCAAGGGTGGGTCATGCGACTCTGATCAGGTTAAAGGTTCGGAAAGGAGCAGGGGAAGATCGGCTCCCCTGGGGCCAACCTCTCGTTTTTCCTCTTTGAACGGGAGTTTGTCGAGTGCCCTCGTGAAGAATGAATGGGAAAGGATTAGAAAGGACTAATGGGTGCCGGGGGAGCGAAACTGCAGTCGTTGGGCGGGAATACCCAGCGCTTGACGCGTCGCTTCGACGGACTCCCAGGGCTCGGCCGGGCCATGCAGGACAACTCGAGTTCGTTCGACCGCCATCGCCAAGGCATGAGGGAGGTCCAGGAATCGCTGGACGTTCAGCAGGTAGGGGCCCGCGTCGTGGGAGACCGGAAGTCCATGCAATTCCAGTTGCTCGATCCCCTCCTCGAACAGCGAGGCATAGAGCGCGACACCCGCCAGGCGTCCCATGGCCGCCAGATGGATCGGAGTTTCGGCCAAGTCATGGATGGACCGCAGAGCCCGGATCGACTGTCTGACATCCCAGGTCTGCATCCCTTCCAGTGTTTGACCCAGCAGATAAAACCGTCGCTGAATCTGAATCTGCTTCCGATCATCTCCGGGAAACTTGGTCGGACCGACACCTCGGACGGCGATAAACGCGTGCGCTGCTGGGGATTCCCCGAGTCGTCGGACGGCGGCCTCCACGAACTGGCGGTCCGGGGACTGGGTATCCACAGACTGGGTATCCG
>JBJHCD010000706.1:0-3834 GCA_050485845.1 Pirellulaceae bacterium
ACTCGTCGTGCGTCCGGCGGAACAGTTCGCGGCTGGCACGGGTGAGATTCGTCGTCTTCATCCTCTAGTTCGTCCATTCCGGAGAGGAACCGATGCGGTTTCGAATTTGGCACCTTCTGATTGTCACGGCAATCATCGCACTCGTCTTCGCTGCTCCGCGGCTGTATTTGCGAATCCCCGGCTCGTTGTATTTTGATTCGTCAGGACGACCGCAAGGAACGGGACTAAAGCAGTATTTCTATCAGTCTGGGATGCTCATGATTGACGAATATTACTCTGTGGGCGACATGACCCGATCGGTTTGGTATCATCCAGATGGAAGTGTAGTTGCAGACGTTGTTGTTCCGGACAAAACAAAAACGTTTGTTGGCTATTACCTCAATCAAAACGGTACCGTTCGGAATAAGGTGACCTATCGCTACAGTGACCGCGACCGGGGGTGGCTTGCAGACGGGCCTTGTGAGTGTTTTGATGCGGATGGCAACCCCACCGGTGTCCAGTACTACGATCAGGGGAAACTTGTTCCGAACTAAAGCCGCATTGATCGCATCACGTAAGATGGACGAACTAAGGCATGCACGGGAGCGGCCGAACCATGCGGAATCTGATGGAAGCATCACTCCGGCCGCCCCGTGATGCCGGGTCGTTCTGTCGTGTAACATGAACGGCACGAAGATGAGCTGTCCAACAAAGCCCTACGCCACCTTTTGGGAATACATTCGCGATGTTGCGATCGCCTTCCTGATCCTCATCGCTGGGTTCTTGGTAGCTGGCGCAATTGCCGAGCCGTTTCGCGGTTTAACGGACCTGGCGTATCCGGTCGCCCTTTGCGTCGCGTTGGCTCCGCTCTGGTGGTTTACTCGGCGGTGCCGAATCCACGACCTTGACTTTTGTGACTACGCTGCCTTGTCGATGTTCATGTTGACCGTAGCCCTATTTCGGTCGCTGGCACTGATTGGCCCAAATCAACGAATGATCGAAGCGTGCATAATTGCCGTTGCGTTTGGTGGATGCCTGAGTAGCTGGGCCTGGATTCGAGGTAAGGCTCGTCTGAGCAGCCGTAAACCAAATCAAAGTGACCGGACGTAGCGACTGCGTTAGCGGTGCATACGGAAATCGCGTATCATGCGACAGAACTAAGGCATGCACGGGAGCGGCCGAACCGTGCGGAATCCAGTGGAGGCATCACTCCGGCCGCCCCGTGATGCCGACCGTTCTCCTCTGCTGGAGTATCCAAGAAACACAATTTCGGCACGATGCCGAGCCGACGACTGCGCGCAAACGCCGAATCGACACCGTCCCGACGCAGAGGGGAGGGGACAGGGGAGAACCTTGGGAAAATCCCTATGAAGAGCACCACCACCTCTCGCGAGGCCCATCACCGGACTGGGGCTGGCGAGTGGCAGTGGCCAGTTCCTCTACCCGAGGAAACGTCGTAGTGTGGGGGACTGCTTTGGTGGATTGCGTAGCACACGGCGAGCAGGGGAGGCGAGGAAAATCGCCAGCAACTGCCGATACCAACGGATTGCGGCAGAAGGCAGCTCGGCGTGGCCATCGAATCCCTTCGCAATTACGTTCATTACCGAGATGTTCCATTTGACAGGGTGAGCAGCATTGTCCATAATATCCCCAGATATAGATATATGGAGCTGAAACGGACATGTCCCCATCCGCAGCAAGTCGCGTTGATCGAGCCCGGGCCGTCTTTGAGCGGAGTGGGGGACTTCTGCGCATGGCCGATGCGATTCGGTCCGGCATCCACCGAGCCACCCTCCGCGAAATGGTCGAGGAGGGTAAGCTGGAACGCGTCAGCCGGGGACTCTACCAGCTTGTGGACGCGGAGCCACCGTATCCGGACCTGACAATCGTGGCGGCGAAAATCCCCGAAGGGGTGATTTGCCTCCTGTCGGCTCTCTCGTTTCACGAACTGACGACTCAGATTTCCCACGAAGTGTATGTGGCCATCGACCGAAACGCCAAGCCTCCTCGGATCGACTATCCTCCCATCCGGGCTTTTCGCTTCAGTGGGAAGGCATTCACCACGGGAATTGAGACGCATAAGATCGGCCCCGTCCCGCTTCGCGTCTATTCCCCCGCCAAGTCCGTGGCGGACTGCTTCAAGTACCGCAACAAGCTCGGCCTCGATGTGGCGCTCGAGGCTCTTCGGGATTGCCTTCACCAGCGAAAAGCCACGGTGGACCAGCTCTGGGAAGCAGCCAAGGCGTGCCGCATGACCCAAGTGATGCGGCCGTACCTGGAGGCCATGGTGTGAACGGAAAAACGCCGAAGAATCTCGCCGCTTCCATACGTCAGCGGCTGACGAATGTCGCCCGTGAAACTGGACGCCCGTTTGACGAGCTGCTTCAGTACTATGCCATGGAGAGGTTCCTCTACCGACTTAGCCGCTCTGCGCACGCGGACAAGTTCGTGCTGAAGGGGGCGCTCATGCTGGCGGCGTGGGGAGTCGCCGAAACTCGTCCAACGCGTGATATTGACCTCCTTGGCCGCTTGCCACGGATGGAAAATTCTCGAGTGAGGCAGCTTCAGCGATTGAGCGGCTGCGAGCGTCAGGGCGCCGAGTGGTCCTCGTCACGGGCCGCATCCTGGAGGATCTCAAAACGGTGTGCCCGCGGCTCGACCTGTTCGATTACGTGGTCGCCGAGAATGACGCGGTGCTCTACGATCCACGGACGAAGAAGGAGACGATTCTCGCCGCTCGGCCACCGGATGCGTTCATCCGACGACTGGAGCAAGTGGGAGTGACTCCGCTTCAGGTTGGACGCGTCATCGTGGCGACTTGGCTGCCGCACCATATTGCCGCCCTGCAGGCCATCCAGGAATTGGGCCTCGAGCTTCATATCGTGTTCAACCGATCGGCGGTGATGATTCTGCCTACCGTCGTGAACAAGGCCAGCGGCATGGATGCCGCGCTCCGCAAGCTCGGCCTTTCACCGCAAGAGACATTGCAGGAAGTTGCCAACGCCCTCGGCCGGCATCTTCGGTGGCCGGAGGGACTATCGTACAAGAAAGGCCACGCGGTCGCGTGGTTTCCACGACGGGACGAGGCACCATTCTCGATGACGATCCAGCGTGGTCGAACCGAACGGATTCGACATCATCGCAAGTATGCCGCGGGCGACATGCGGCTCGACAGCTTCTACTTCACCGGACCGGGCAAACGACACAACTTGAAGGCACACGATCTCGTGATCTTCTCGCAGATCGCTGACGGAATCGACGAAGAGACGTGGTTGTATCATCTCCATAGCAATGAGAGAGTGCCAACGCTTGGGAAGCAAGCCAAGTTCGAGGGAGAGGGAGTTCGAGGAGCGACCGGCCTTGAAGCAGGCGGTCCGAATCTGTATCATCTTCCCGGGTTGATGCTTTTGGCGATCAAGGTCTCCCGGCGTTTTGGCGTGGTCGAGGTTAGTGGCCTTTTTCAGCAGGTGTGAATTGTTTGCCGTGATCGCGGCTATTCTCTGTGCTCTCGCGTACCCCGTCGAAACGACGGGGCGGCCCGATGAGGCAATCTACGCCTCTGCCCTACTCGTTGCGCAGCAAGAGGTGGATCGCAGCACGTCGGACGATGCGACCGATTGGCCTGGCGTCTGGCAATGTCGGCCCATGACTTCGGGTGAGGCTCTACGGCATGAATCCCGACTGCCCAGGAACGTCGAGTCCCGGCACCGTACATTCGGCACATCCCTGACGTTGAGTGGCGGGTCGCTCCGTGGACGGCTCCCCCACTGGCTGACTAACGACCGTCTGGCAGGCGGTCATTTCTCCCGTCCTACACTTCAGGCTCTCTTCTGCAAGTGGTTGGCATGATCTGCC
>JBJHCD010000707.1:0-3831 GCA_050485845.1 Pirellulaceae bacterium
ATTCGGTTTGAGATCGAACGTGTCGAGGTGACTTGGCCCCCCATCCAACCAAATCAGAATGCACGATTGGGCTCGCGCGGGGGGTGACTCGGCCGATGCTCCACGCGACACCCCGGGAAGGCGAGCAGCCCAGGTCAACCCGAGCGGTGCAAGGGCCCCGAGTCGCAGGAAATCGCGGCGTTGAAGTGGAGAGGTCGAAGGAATGATCATGGGTCGATGGGCTCTCTGGCTGAATCAGGAATCGGCTTCAGTGATTGGTGACAAATTCTTGGCAGTTCAGCAGGCTCCAGAGAAAATCCTCGGCCACGGCCGCCACTTCCCCGTTTGTAGCCGCTTGGAACTGATCGAGCCAAAATTCTCGCTCCACCCCCCTCGGAGACCTTCCCAAGGCTCGCATGTAAAACACTCGAATCAGCTCTTCGAACTGTTCGCTGAAAGGTGAAGACACAATAGGTGATGACTCGGAAGGTGATGCCACGGAAGGTGATGACTCGGAAGGTGATGCCACGGAAGGAGAAGGCAAAGAAGTCCCATCCGCAAGCGACTTTTCAGGTGGCGGGGAGTCGCCATCGGGACTGGCGGACTTTGAGCTGGAAAAGGTCGCGGTAACGACTCCCAGGTCCCGAAGCGTTTGATGAAGGTCGCCTTCCGGCGAGGCAATCTTCTCGTTCAAGAGCGGGCCGTTCAGCAGATGGAGCCGCGTGGAGACTCCCTGAGTTGCCGGGGGCTGGTGCGGATCGCAGCTCTCTCCCGGACCGCAGCGCCCCAGCCGATCAAGCGACTCGGCGGGAGCCCGGGGATCTCGCAGCGCAATCGCCCTGGTTCCTCGTGGTAACTCGCCGTACTGATCCCAGATTCCGGTCACGTCGGCAATCGCATCGGCTAGGACTTCGGGAGCCAAACGAGTCGGCTGACGGTGTGAGTGGTAGCGGTCGTCGTGCTGATTGGCGGAGGTCGGATTGCCAAGCCGGTAGGTCTCCGAAAGAAGGATCGTCCGAAGCAGTGGGCGAATTCGAAAACCGCCGGCCTCAAATTCCGACTCCAGTCGAGCCAGCAGACCAGGATGAGTGGGGGGATTTGTGTCACGCAAGTCGTCGGTCGGTTCAATCAGGCCCCTGCCCATCAGGCTTTTCCAGAGCCGGTTCACCATGGCGCGGGCAAACAGTGGCGAATCGGAATTTCGCATCCACTGCACCAATTCGGCTCGCCCCTGCTCCCGTTCTTCCTCGGTCAGGTTGCGGTCTCCCGGTAATCTTGGCGGGGCAGGTTCTCCGGTGGCGGGATGGACCACATCGCCGCTCGACTTGCCCCGCACAATTCGGCCCCGGTCCAGGCGGGCAAATATAGCCGCCAAGCCGTGATAGTCATCCTGGGTCCAGCGGTCGAGCGGGTGGTCATGGCAGTTCGCACAACGAAGCCGAACGCCCCATAACGTCTCACTGACGAATTCCGCCTGCGTCCTCGCGTCACCCGACTGCCGCTGGAAGGTGGCGGGCCCCGATTCATGCGAGTCCCCTTCGGCCAACAACAAGTCGGAAAGTGTCTGATCCCAGCCTGCCTCCTGACGCCATTGTTCCCGCAACCAATCATGAATCGCGTCCAGCGCCGGTTGATCCCCGCCCGGAGCACGGAGGCGGAGGAGCCGAGTTATGTACCAGGTCCAGTATTCTTCCGCCTCGGCGGATGCCAACAACTGATCGACCCGCTGCTCATAACGGGTCTCGGGATCCTCGTTTTCGTAGGTGGCAATCTCGTCCAACGTCGGCAAACGCCCGGTCAGGTGGAGCGTCAGGCGGCGGAGCAGTTGTGAGTCGTCTGCCCGGTCGGAGGCCGGCAGTCGAAGTTGTCGCAGGGTCGCCACGATCTCCTGATCGATCCAATGGTCCGACACCATCAGCGGCGGCGCGGCCTCGGTCGCTCCCTCGCCCCCCTCCTTGTCCGCCTCCTCGCCCCGCGACGACTCGGAAAGGGATTCCTTCCTGGGGGGAGTCAGGGGCTCGGAGTGCAGTGGGGCGGTGACCGTGAGGGTCTCGAGCTGATCGAGATAGCGGAGCGTTACCGCATGCCGGCCCCCTCGAAGAACTTGCCAAGTCCCCCGAGATCGTTCGTCTTGCGGATCGGGTTCCTCGTAACGGAGTGACTCGGGATCGTGGGACGTCACAACCACCAGGGGAGTGACATTCTCTCGATGGAGTTCCCCCGTGGCCAAGTCGCGGAATGTTCCCCAGACAACCAGCGGAAACTGAGCGGGAACCTCGGTCAGACGAACATCGCCCCCGACGTCCGAGGAACGGGTCTCCAATGTTAGTTCAACAAGTTCTCGAGACAGTCCCCTTGGGGCACCTTGTTTCAGCCAAGTCAGTAGTCGCTCGGACTGCCAACTGTCCGGTTGAATTCTCAAGCCTCCTTCATGGGGAAGCATCTCCGTCGGTTTGGCCAACAACAGACTCTGCTCGGGAACGACCAGGTTCGCCCGTCGGCCGCCGAGTTCCCGCGCAATGGCTTCGTAGTCCTGCTCGGGGCGACTGCCGAACAGAGAGAGCCGAAAGTCCCCACGTCCCGCCGCGGCCCCATGGCAGGCGCCCGAGTTGCAACCCACTTTGGTGAGAAGCGGGACAACTTCGGTGTCAAAATCAACTTGCGCTGTTCCCGAGTGGGAAATGGCAAGAGCCAGAATGGTGGTGAGGTAGATCCCCTGCATAACGGACAATTCGAGGTTGGGCGTTGTTGTGGGTTATTCGCGCTTATCGGTTGCTCTGGGGTTTAGCTTTCTCGGCGGCTTCTGGGATCCCAATGGGGCTTAACAGCGGTTATTCTCCCCATCTCGCTAAGTCTATCGCGCCCCGTGGAAGAGAGACAACCTTGGCGGGCGATTTCGTGCTCGGTTTCGCTTGAGTCCTCGGGGATGAATAACCGATGTATTTTCCCGTCGCGGCTTGGCTCAACCTGAGTTCGCGGCCATAATGTGAGCATGAAGAAGTTCCTCCGGTCGCCATTCCGGCAGAGGGACCAACTTTTACGCGTTGACCTGTGGTCTATATCCGGCTTGTGCAGATGCACGCTTGACCCTCGTCAGTCTCGCAGCGACTCCACTCGTCGCAATCGACCGGAGGTATTTTTCTTTCGCATTTGCGAAACGACGGTAAGACTGCGGTTTTGCCGTCGTATTTTTTTTCTTGCGATCATTCAGGGGGGCATTTAGGGACGCCGGCCGGGCATCTGGCCGGAGGTCGTGTCTAGCCCGCTTTCGGAGCGGTCACGTCGGCTTTCGGGGGTAGGGGAATCCGGATGGAAAGCTGCCACAGAGTGATCAAGTCCAAGGCGTTATGGTGCAGAATCGATTGCATCTGCCGAGGATTGCCGGACCGGACAAACTGGTGGTAGGCCTCTGGAATCATTCTCCCTGGAATGTCCCCCACTCGGCGCCGTCCGCAAATGTAATATTCGAGCGTCTGCAGGCGACAGTTGGGAAGCTTCGCGCCCCATCGGCGGCGGCTGTGGTGCAAGAGATCGAAATGAACGAGTTGGGGGCGGAGGTCCCCTCGCGTGAGCCCCGGATGGATGCGGCCACTTGACGGAGTGGTATCGGGATCAATCGCTTCGGCGGGCCAGGGAGTGGAGTTCTCTCCATCCGAATTCGGCTGACTTTCCCTCCCCAAATGATGGAGCGTGCTCCGATCCCGCACGACCGGCCAGTCGAAGCCGAGCGCGACGAGCGCGCCGGCGAGCAGCAGCGACCGGATTGGAAAGGCGCGCCCCGGCGCTGAGCGCACCGGGCCGAGCCGCCGCGACCAGTTGTCGGAGCGGTCGGGCTCACACCAGAGCATGTGC
>JBJHCD010000708.1:0-3820 GCA_050485845.1 Pirellulaceae bacterium
GAGGCGACGACGCAACAGACGCTGCATCGTGGGCGCGATGTTCGCTTGTCGGGCCTGACGGTGACGTCGAATTCGACGAGCATGTTGCGGTCCGAGCAGATGGTGGATTTGGGTGGTCCTTTCCGGCTGGTCGGAGACGAAGGATCGGGTTGGGAAATCGAGAATCTCTCGGATGTCGGGATACGCGACGCGGGGATCCTGTATCGCGATGATGATGGGGATCTGACGACAAGCTGGCTGGGGGACGTGCTTCCCAAGTCACGTCGTCGTTTCTTCCTGGTCTCGTCTCGGTCGGATCGTTCACCCTGGGAACCTTGGGGGAGCGTGCCGGTATTTCAAATGAGCGAAATGACGGAGGGGGGACCGCGATTGGGGAGGCTCTTTCGCTTCGCCGCCCGCGAATGGCCGCTCGGTTTCGGCGAAATGCGACTGATCGGATGGACGGGCGAAGATTGGCCGGGACAGACGGTTACTCCCGAATCCAACCAACGGCAGCAAGCCACGTTGATTGTGGTGCATTTGCGGCATTCGAACTGGAAGCCGGCTCGACGCGACCAGAATCTCCTGGCCGACCTGGTTGATTCGACCCGTTGGATGTCGAGTCCACGATTCGATGACCTGGACGATTTTCTGGATGATGACAACGCAGGTGAGTGGCCACGATGATCGAACTCTTGGAATTTGGCAAGGATTACGGCGAGTTCACGGCAGTGGAGTCCCTGAATCTCGAGATCCAGGCGGGTGAAATGTTCGGCTTTATCGGACCGAATGGAGCCGGAAAGAGCACCACGATTCGCTTCCTGACCACGCTGCTCAAGGCCTCCCGGGGGGAGGGCCGAGTGAACGGGTTCAGTGTGACGGAACAGCCGATGCGAGTTCGCGAGTCGGTGGGATACATGCCGGACAACTTCGGCGTCTACGACGGGATGAAGGTCTGGGAGTTTCTCGATTTTTTCGCGGTGGCCTACCGTATTGGTCGAACGCAGCGAAAAAAGGTCATTGCCGATGTGCTCGAGTTGCTGGATCTCGTCCATAAGCGGGACGATTACGTGAATGGCCTTTCCCGAGGCATGAAGCAGCGGCTTTGTCTGGCCAAGACCCTGGTTCATAATCCCCCGGTGTTGATCTTGGACGAGCCGACGAGTGGGTTGGACCCGCGGGCACGAATCGAAGTCAAGGCGCTTCTGAAAGAGTTGCGTCGGATGGGGAAGACGATCTTGATCTCGAGCCACATACTGACGGAGTTGGCGGACTGCTGCACGTCGATTGGGATTCTTGAGCGAGGTCAGCTCTTGATGCATGGCCCGATTGAGGACGTCTACCGGCGACTGAAGCGCAATCGGATGGTCGAGGTCCGGTTGATGGGGCGGCAGGACGAGGGTCTTTCCATTTTGCGTGGAAGTCCTCATTTGCGTGACCTGACCATCGAGGGAACTCGGATTACGCTGGAACTGGAAACCGACGACCAGGGAGTGGCACAACTGCTTCAGCAGTTGGTGGCCGCCGAGATTCCCGTTCGGAGTTTTGCGGACAAGGAACCGACGCTTGAGGATGTCTTCATGCTGGTCACCAAGGGATTGGTGGCCTGACGCACGATCGGAAAAGAGCGAACTTGCTCGGCCGCCAGAGGGCATTTGTTAGGGGGTGTGTATCTGGCCAGTCATGGCCCCCTCCGGAATGGGTCCGACGGAGGCCGCTTTGGAGTTGTCGCGACCGACTGGGCACTCGAAGACAGCGGGAGCTCAAAGCGTTAGGGAACTCAAAGCGTTTGGGTGTCTTCGGATCGGACGCCCCCCACTACCCCCGTTGGTGATGGGTGTGAGTTGCGCTGCACGGGGGATTCTGGGTGCCGGGAACTCAAAGCGTTAGGGTGTCTTCGGATCAGACGGACTCCCCGTAGTTGTTTGTTTTGCATGGGTCGTTCAGGGGGGTGCAGGATGTCCATTTTCCACTCGGTAGAATCCGCTGGGTGTCTGGGGATCTCAATTCTGGGGATCTCAAGTCGGCAGGCGACGAATGCGTTTCCGAGACCGAACGCCAACGCCACCGAGGCAGACGGGTGAGCCGTGCGGCCTCGGAACGTTCCCTCGGAAAGGAGCGAACTTGCTCGGCCGCCAGAGGATATTTATTAGGGGGTATGTAGCTGGCCAGTCGTGGCCCCGCCGGAGGCCGCTTTGGAGTTATTGCGACCGACTGGGCACTCGAAGTCATGCCGGCGGATTTCTTCGGCCAGTCGTGGCCCCTTTCGAGCGAGTTTGGTAGAGGCCATGTTTGAAGTGCTCTCGACCAACTGGGCACCCGAAGAGAGCCGTTTCGCTTTCTTTGGGCGTCCGAAGACACCCTCTGAATGTCTTTCGAAGTCACCTTCCGAATGTCTTCCGCCAGCAACCAATGGAGACCGAAGCCTCGCCTCTGGCAGCGGAAAGGGCAGCGGAATGGAAGCTGGATCATCCCCGACGCTCATTTCCACTCAGCTCAGCGCAGCCGCAGCCCCGGCCGGCTAATTGATCAGCAGGGGACGTTCCGGGTCCTCGTCGTCACCTCGTTCCAACTCGCGGCGAACTTCGCGCAGGCCATAGGCACACATTTCAAATTGCTCGCTGAGCCGGACGAGCAGGTCATTGGCGGGGGGTTCGATTTCCTCGTTCGCCTCGATCATGCTGGCCAATCGATAGGCTCGTTTGCCGTGGGCACAGAAGTCGTTGAAGGGATCGGGCGTGACATGGGTCCGTTTGCCACGGAGTGCTTCGGGATAGAGCCCCGCCCAGAACAGAGCATAGTCGCCGATGTGCCGGTGAACTTCTCGGCGAGCGTCACCAACTCGAGCCTCCGCTTCGACGATCATGGCGCCGATGTCGTGCAGTCTTTCGCCTTGAAGATTGCGAACCTTGACCAGAGCGTCTTGGCGCATGAAGCGTAGGAGCAGTTCGCTGAGGTAGTCAATCAGAGGAGGGTCCACCACCCCGAGCTGAGCTTGAAAGGTGTTTTCGGTGATACCGCAGAACAGGTGCTTGAGTACACGGCTGGATTGCATCGCTCGTACCTCCCGCAAAAGAGCCTACCTTCACTCTTATTCACTTTCTGCCGATAGGTCAAGCCAAATGTCGCAGGATCCACTTCTCCAAGGTGATGGCGGGCAGGATCAAAATGCCCATGATGAGCGACTTTGACCAGGCTTCGAGATTCAGGGGGGCCGAGTTGAACAGTGCGTGGGAGGCGGGAAGGTAGATGAATCCGGCCTGCAGCATCAGCACCAGGGCCACGCCGACAAAGAACATGGGATTGCTGAACAGACCCACCGAGAAGATCGAGTGTCGTAGGGAGCGGCAATTTGCCAAGTAGCAGCATTGAAATATGATGATCGTCGTTACCGCAATCGTCTGTGACTCGGCCAACGCCACTCCCATTCCCACCCCCTTCGTGCGTTCCACGTGGTACTCCCACAGGAACACGGTCACCGAGACGATGGTCATCAAGACGGCCACGGCGAGCGTGCGGAGCACCAGGAATCGCCCCAGGACAGGTTCACCAGGCCGCCGCGGGGGGCGCCGCATGATATTCGGCTCCGGAGCTTCGAACGCCAGCGGGAGCGCGAGTGAAACCGTCGCCACGAGATTAATCCAAAGCAGCTGGACGGGTGAGAGAGGGAGCAGCAGTTTCCCGGACTCGCTGCTGAATGGAAAAAACGCCACGGCGCACATCAGGATCAGCGCGAGCCCCAGATTCGTCGGCAGCACGAAAGCGAGCGACTTGATCAAGTTATCATAGACTCGTCGCCCCTCCTCGACGGCGGCCCCAATGGAAGCGAAGTTGTCATCAG
>JBJHCD010000709.1:0-3814 GCA_050485845.1 Pirellulaceae bacterium
GCACGATACCGGCTAGCAGGGAAACCAGAACGAGGAACCCGTGGGCCTGCTCGAAGCTTCCCCCGTTTTCTTCTCCGTACTTCAGCATCAACGCGGCGATCAGGGGAATGAAGGCGGCCGTCGGTCCATAAACCTGATACTTCGAACCACCCCAAGTACGCCCCACAATGCAGGCCAACGCCCCAGCAATAATTCCCTGCTCGGGCCGAAGCCCCATCGCCATCGCGAATCCCATCGCCATGGGGATAGCCGTCATGGCGACGATCATCCCGGCACTCAAATCACGATAAACCGTCCGAGGCCAGGTAAGTCGATCCAGGTCTTCGAAGCGACTATCCCAGAACGAGGTAAATCGACGCAAACGTCCCCATATCAAGTTTCGATTCAAATTCATTTTCACATCCGCAATTTCTAGAAGTCCGGGGCGCAATAAGGCCGGGAAATGAAGGAAGCAAAGGGCTACCGGCGGAATGAAGGGACGAAACGACCCCCGAGACGTCACCGCGAACGGTTTTCGCGATGAATCCTGATCAGCCCCGCGTCGTTCGTTGGAGTGAGATCGCCATTCCCTCGACGAAGAGAGAGCGGCAAACTGCCACTAGATGGGAAGCGACAGCATGCGGCCAAGGCATGCCAGGACTGGGTCGCCACCGTGATCGAGGAGAAGCGAGAATTAACAGAGGAGCGGGGCACGAAGGCCATTGGGCAAGACATGCCCCATTTCCGTGCCCCGACAGCGTGGACTCCACCGCGGAAGCAATCCCCGGCCAGCATCCCGCGAAAAACTCCCTCGCTCCCGTCGAGGTTCCGAGAACTCACCGACCGAGCGGACCAAGAGTCGCGCTGAGAGATGTTCCGCGGAACGTTCTTCCTCGATCGAGCCTCCCCCCATGGGACTTATCAAGAGGCTGGACATCAACAACAACATCGCGCTGCACAGGGGCAGCCAAATCGACCTCCGTCCCTCCGGAGGCCAACCCCACGCGCGCAACGCCCAGCAACGCCGAAGGCCGGGGGTCAGCCGTTTCGCATTGTTATGCCGTCCAATCATCGGGAAGCGGGGTGCGCTGCAAGTGGGGGGGTGTGGAGGGGGGAAGTTGCGGTAATGGGCGAGCCCAGCGGGAGAAGGGCACGGGAAAAACAAAAGGAACGGGAGGTCTCAAAGCGAGCCTGGGGGAAGCCTGGGGCTTGTCGAGTTAGCGAAACCTTTGCCGGATTTAACCACGCGGCCCCACTTTCAATGCCAAGCCTAACCGATTGCCAATATATCGAGTTTTTATTTGTGATTCAATCGGTTTTCTCTATGTAATGCCAGGCAGTCAATTTGAGGGGGGGCGCCATCGATCTTTTCCGGTGGTCGGCGTTGCCTGGACGATGGAGCTAGTGGTCAGGGACAGCTTATTTTTTGGGTATGACGGACTTCCAGTCCGTCGAAATAGGTTGGCACCGACGGACTGGAAGTCCATCGTACGAGTCCAGCTCAACCCTCATTCTTGACTGCACCAGACCGCGAGAATTATGGGTCATCGCGAGAAATCAGGGAACTCGAACAGATTCAGGCGAGGGAGACGGATGCGAGCAGCAAGAGTGGGAGCCAACTGGGTTGAGATGTCATGCCAATAGTCGACGGCGGCCCCGAGCGATTCCGGGGGTTATTCCGGCTTGGTGAAGGTCTCCTGGTGACCGGATTCTGCCGGTCCCTTTCGGGCGAAAACAGGATCCAGCCGCCCCGTTGACGGTTGGCCCTCCCACCTGTGCTCTATAATGACAGCACGGACCACTGGCCCCGAGCATCGCCACCGATACGCTAAGCAGGATCGATGAGGTTACCCCTGTGCTGCAGCAATCACCCCACCGCTTCGCATGCCTGATTCTGGGATTCTGCTGGGCTTCCGGACTGCTGGTCGGACTGCAACCGGGAACCAACCGACTTGTCCCAACCTCGGTGGCTGGGGCGGAGGAGGGCGATCAAGCCGCGGGAAACGGCGTCCCCGAGGGGGCGAACGGAGCCGCGGACCTGGACGGCGACGCCGAGCTGGAGGGAACTGTGGACCTGGAGGGAACGGCGGAGACCGAATCGCGGGCAGCGATCTTGGAAATGGCGCGGGAGGGATACGAGCGGATCCAGAATGAGATTGAGGACTACTCCTGCCTGCTTATCAAGCGGGAGCGGGTCCAGGGGCGTTTGGGGGACTATCATTACATGTTTGCCAAGGTCCGACATGCTCGGGACGCCGCCGGGCCACAGTCCGCTGTTCCCTTCAGTGTCTATTTGCGGTTCTTGGGGCCACAGGAATTGAAGGGGCGCGAGGTCTTGTATGTGGACGGCGAAAATGACGGACTGTTGATCGCCAGGAAAGGGGGCCTCCGTTTCGCTTCCGTCACCACCGAACTGGCTCCCACCAGCGAATTGGCAATGCGGGACAATCGGTATCCGCTGACGGAGTTCGGTATCGAGAATTTGGTTCGTCGCTTTGTCGAGGTGGTGGAGGAGGGGGTGTTGCTGGAGGACTGCACCATCCAACTGATGGAAGGGGCCAAGGTCGATGGTCGCCCTTGCATGTGCATCGAGGTCAAGCAGCGGGGAACCATGGACCAACGCGCGACCTTCTATTTGGCTCGAGTTTACATCGACGACGAATGGCGTGTCCCCATTCATTACGAAGCCTTCGGTTGGCCCGAGTCGGAGGATGGGGACCCGCAACTACTGGAACAGTACACCTACCGGGATCTGAAACTGAACATCGGCTTGGACGACGACGATTTCTCGCGTGCCAACCCGGCTTACGGCTTTCGCTGAATCCATGGGCCTGGGACGCGATTTTCGCGACTTAGAGTTGCATTTGGGTTCTCGGGGGCTCAAAATGCCATCGGGTGGCATCGGGCTCAAAGTCCGAGCTTCCCTGGCAGGGCCGGCCATGGGAAGACGGGATCGGACTCATCCGTATATTCCAGCGTGGAGAGCCCCCACTCGACTGCGATCTTCGACAAAGATAGAACCTCATGGCGCCTCCGGAAGACACCCAGAGTTTTCTGGGCATTCTCAAAAAGAGTTCACTGTTGGAACCGCGCGACATCGACAATGTCGTGCGGCAGTATTCCTTGCAGGGGAATACACCTTCGGTCGAAGCCGCTCGAGCATTCGTCCACGAGAAGTTGCTGACAGTCTTTCAGGCTCGCCAGTTACTGAAAGGTAAGTGGCGAGGGCTCTGCGTCGGCAAGTACAAGCTCCTCTATCCGCTCGGATCGGGCGGCATGGGCTACGTCTACGCGGCTGAAGAGATCGGCACCGGCTGGCAAGTCGCCGTGAAGGTGATGTCGGATCGCTACCGCAAGGACATCGCCATGCTGACCCGCATTCAACTGGAAGCTCAGGCCGGCATGCGGCTCAAGCACCCGAACATCCTCCGAACCTGGTCCATCGACCGGACGGAGGATTCCCAGGGGGACATGTACTATGTCGTCATGGAGTTGGTGAAGGGAATCAGCCTGAATGAGATGGTGGCGCTCGAAAAACAGATCTCCGTCGGCCGTGCGTGCGACATCGTCTGCCAGGCTGCCATGGGTCTGCAGCATGCTCATGAGAATGTGCTGGTCCATCGCGACGTGAAGCCCGAGAATCTCCTGATCCGCACGGACGGAAGTGTCAAGATCCTGGACTTCGGTTTGGCGATGATCGATGAGAACGATGAAGAATTCCTGATGGCGATGATCATGGGCCAGGACCGCTTGGGAACGGCGGACTACGTCGCCCCCGAGCAGTCGATCAACAGCTATCGCGTCGATTTGCGTGCCGACATTTACAGTCTGGGAG
>JBJHCD010000710.1:0-3813 GCA_050485845.1 Pirellulaceae bacterium
GGTCGCGACTGCGGTGGAGAGTTCGCGGAGCGGGTTCCCCGTTGCGTTCGGGGTGCTCCGGATGCGTGAACAGCAGCACGTCCCCTCGATCTTCGTCGACGAGTGCCCCCCCTCCGTGAATCCCGTCGCCAACCAGAATCTCGGCTCCCCAGTTCTCCCCGCCATCTTCACTGCGGCGAACTCGAACTTGCTGACTTCCCCAGGTGGCGAGCAGCGTGCCATCTTGGGCAATCACCAAATTCGGGAAACGCTCGTCGTCAAAGATCTGCTGCATGGAGAATCGGGGGGGCCCCAGAAACGGGGTTAATTTCCCTTCACCTCGCTCCACCACGTTTGGGCCAGCCCGGCGATCGGGTTCTTCGTGATCGTCATAAAACCCTTCTCGAGTATTCCGCTGGATGACCAGGGCCAGCCGCTCTTGCGCGACCCGTTGCTCCTCGGACAGCGTTTGTCGGTCCAAAGGTCTAGTTTCATAAAAATCAGCGAGAACGTCGTACATCGAACCATGGTGATAGAGCTTGTATCGGTGGTCCCGAGCGTATTCGCCCGCCCGGTGCCGCGGGCCGCCGCTGATCGGCCGCCCATCGCGAAAGAACCAACAGTAAATCGATTCGCGAGGCCCGGGATTTCCATCAATCACCGAGGCAAAGCTTTGGCCATCCAGCTTCAATGCGTCAGGAAGTTCGGCACCGGTCAGTTCTGAAAGTGTCGGCATGATGTCACTAAAATCCACCAGGGAGTGGCTCACCCTACCATGACGAATTCGAGCCGGCCAGTTGACGATCAGGGGCACATGAGTGCCATTGTCCATCATGTAGCTCTTGCCGCCTCGCCAGGGCCGGCCTCGGAACCGCGAGGTCACGCTTTCATAGGTCCCATTATCACTGGTGAAAATGACGATCGTGTTCTCGCGGACACCTGTCTCTTCCAGCTTGGCGACAATCTTGCCGACCAACTTGTCGACATACCGGACCATGTCGGTGAAGTGTTTGGCGTCCCGCATTCCATAGTTCTTCTCCACCGGATCGTCACGGCGGAAGGCGGGATCCCAGTCGTCCGAGTCCGGGGTGGGCTCGAAAGGCCAGTGAGGCAGAATCATCGGATAATACAGGAAAAATGGCTGGTCCCCGTCCGCATGTCGCGCAATAAACTCGCAAGCGTAGTCACTGACAAGATCTGGACCGTATTCGCCATTCTTGTAGTCGACTTCTCGACCATTCTGCTCCAGCCCAGGATTGGGATAGCGATTGGGACGCCGAGTCAGTTGCCACAGGCAATACTCGTCGAATCCGAAGTGGGCCGGCCCCTCGAAGCCGCCGGCAAGCTGCCACTTTCCCACAACACAGGTGGCGTACCCGGCGTCGCGTAACAGATTCCCAAAGGTATAAGCGTTGGGATCCAGGAGCCCGAAGCGGATGTAATTTCGG
Organism: Pirellulaceae bacterium; assembly: GCA_050485845.1. Taxonomy (GTDB): domain Bacteria; phylum Planctomycetota; class Planctomycetia; order Pirellulales; family Pirellulaceae; genus JBJHCD01. The sequence goes on from JBJHCD010000710.1 coordinate 1,428, forward strand.
CTATTGTAGATTCCCGTCATGATCTGTACCCGCGAGGGGGTGCAGAGCGGTTGGCTGTAACAATGCTCGAACCGCAATCCGCTGGAGGCGAGTTGATCGAGATGTGGCGTCTCGTAAGATTCCCCACCGTTGGCGCGAACGCACTCGAATCCCATGTCGTCCGCCATGATCAGTACGACGTTGGGTCGGTTGCTCCCCTGCCCTACTCCGGCCTGCGTGACTTCGGTCAGGAAGCCCTGGCAGGTCGCAACGGCACAAAAAAGGAGGAATGGCCAGTATCTCGGCAAGTTCCGAGCACGCCGGCAATCGACCTTTGTTTGAAATGGACCTTCCGAACTCCGGCAGATCTTGCGGTTTCTTCGCGCAGAGGTGAAGTACATCGGAATGGCTCGGCTAGGCGAACAACGCGTTGATCGCGGTTCCAGGTCGCACGAACTGGGGGCGTCCCGTGATGTCGGTCAGGATCTGATTCGCGGGAACACCCAGGGCGTGATAAACCGTGGCGATCAGGTCGCTCGGCGTCACCGGATCCGCTGCCGGATAGGCGGCATGCTTGTCGCTCCGACCATAAACGAATCCGCGTTTGAAGGGCCCGCCTGCCAGGACGGTCGTAAAACATCCGGGCCAATGGTCGCGGCCATCCCGTCCCGCTCCCGCGCCCCCTTCAACGGCCTGGGCCACGCGAGGCGTGCGGCCGAACTCACCCGTCCAGATGACCACCGTCTCGTCCAATAGCCCCCGGTCTTCCAGGTCGTCCAGCAGAGCGGAAAAGGCCATGTCCGCCGCGGGCATCAGACGCTCGCGATGATCAATAAAGTTGCGACTGTGTGTATCCCAATAGACACTCACGTTCTTGATGCCGTCATTCGGCCAGAACACCGTGACCAACGGCACCCCCCCTTCGATCAACCTGCGCGCCTGGAGCACCGATTGTCCATGGGGGTTCCTGCCATAGCGGTCACGGACGGCATCCGGCTCTTCGTCCAGCTTGAAGACGCCTTTCCCTGTCGCCGACGACGAGAGGAGTTCAAAGGCCTTGCGATGACTCTCGTCCTGGGAGGCCAACGATTCCGAAATCGTTGCGACCTGGCGATCCAGGCTCGACAGGAGTCGCATCCGATCCTCGACCCGGTCGACAGACAATTCCGGCAGTAGTTCCATGTTCGGGATGTGATAGCCCGGGAGACTCGGGTCGTCGTCAATTGTCATCGGGTCGTAGGCCGAACCGAGCCAACCGGCAAACTGCCCTTGGCTCTGCTCGACAAACCGAGGTACATCGCCCGGCAGCTTGGGTCGCATTTGCACCAGTTGCGGTAAGGCGGGATTGCCGCGCCCCAGGGCTGCCAGGACCGAGCCCATATTGGGCCAATGGCTACGCGGATCCGTGGCGCTGGGAAGAGGGGCTTGTCCCGTCAGCAGATAGCTGGTGGCTCGAGTATGATCCGGGTTGCTGTGCGTCATGGTGCGAACCAGGCAAAGTTTGTCGGTTCGCTGGGCAAGCCGAGGAAAATGCTCGCCAATCTGAATATCGGGCACTTTCGTTGAAATCGGCCGGAATTCCCCCCGCACCTCGGAGGGAGCGTCGGGCTTCATGTCCCAGGTTTCCAGTTGTGAGGGCCCGCCCCACATGAACAGCAGAATGCATCGCTTCGCTCGGCCAAAAACCGAGCCACTCGGCGCTTCGCCGGCGGCGAGCAACTGCGGCATGGTCACCCCCAACAGGCTGAGGCTCCCCAGCCGTAACAACTCGCGGCGACTATACCTGGCATTGGCGACAAACCCGGGGTGGAACGAGTGACTCATCGACTCCTCGGCATGGTGTAGGATTCACCTGGGATTAGGGTCCTGGATTCTCACTTGAATCCCGGAATTATAGCAGAATCACTGCCCAAAATCTGCTTGGCGTCTTCGGGAGGCGAGAGTCGCCGGAAATGGCGGGGGATTCACGACGGGACCACATGCTTGCCCACCCGCGGATCTGCCGGGGGACCCGGGCTGTCGGCGACTTTTCATGGATCAGGGCCCACTGGACACCCATTGCCACCCATGGACGGTTGGATGGAGAAACCGGATAACCGGATAATGACCGGATAATGACCGAATAATAACCGGATAAACGGATCGTGGGATGCCGGGACGGCGGGATGGCCGAATCGTGAGTTTGTGGGATCGCGGGATTGCGGAAGGGTGGTTCATGATGTGGTGTTTCCGTTGGTGGGTGGTCTGGACCTCTCTGGGGGTCGCGCTGCTGGCGCCGACACACGGAGTAAGCCAGACGCTGGACGAGGAACTTCGCGGGATGCCTTTGGCCCAGTTGGCGGAGGAAGCGAAGTCCAACGGCGACGCCACGCGCGGCGCCGTCCTGTTTTTTCAACCCCACATGGCA
>JBJHCD010000711.1:0-3809 GCA_050485845.1 Pirellulaceae bacterium
CAGGCTCCGAAGCGGAAAAATACGAAGCCCGAATCGCCGAGTTACTTCGCATTGCGGTATAGCGGCGATGGCTCCGAGAGAGCCATCGCCGTTGAAGTAGCAGACGATGTCCTAAAGTGCAGGGGAAGTAGATCGTGGCACCAATCAAGACGATCGCTTCCGCTCGGTCCGGCTGCTGGGTGGCCATGTGGATCAAGGTCATTCCTCCGGTGCTGATCCCCATCCCTTTGAATTTGTCGATCTGCAGCTCATCCAAGAGGGCATACAGATCGAGAGCCGATTGTCGGTGAGTGAATTCGCCAGACGGATTCGTCGAGCGTCCATGTCCGCGAAGGTCGGGAACAATTAGCTGATGGCTTTTGGCGAGATCATCGACGAAGTCCTCCCAGGCCGTCGTGGACCCGCTGAAGCCATGCAGCAGGACGAGAGGTTCCCCTTCACCACGTATTTCGTAGTACATCCGCATACCATTGATATCGGCATGGTGCCCTTCCGCGGCGGATTCGGCGGTGGATTCGGCGGTGGACTCGGCAGTGGACTCGGCAGTTGACTCATCGGATGACTCGGAGGCCGACTCCTGAGTCGATTCGGCGTTGGCGATTCGCAGCCCGAGGGTTCGTTCCGGGCCGAGCCACACGGAGAGGGAGAGCACGCATGCGAGGGTGACGCGGAGCATCATGAGTTACCATTCCCATTATTGGTGAGTCGGTAGCGGTGACGGCCAAGTCCGGATCCTACTCGGCGGCGAGAACGTGTGTCAAATTCGACGTGAACGAGAGAGTGATAGATTCTGACGACGGAGGAAGGCGAATTGATGTGGATTTGCCTGTTTGAAAATCGGCTGACCGAGAAGGTACTTTTCGACTAGGAAGAGCAGTTCCGCCGCGTGCAAGTTGAGGACGTTGCGGCCCATCGATGGGGTCTCGATTTCTCTTGCGGTCCCATTACCGATGGTTCGCCGATATACTGACCCGGACGGAGGTTCGCAGTTTCGCGGTGTGCTCGGGGAAGGGGACGGCACAGGTCTCCTCCAGGGCCACCGCATGTGGGATTGCATCATGGTCTGTTGGGGACCGGTGCAAGCTGCTGAGTTTTTTCCATGTTGGTCGTCGAGCGAATCGTGGTCACCACAACTCCCGACCAGGCGCGGTGTGCCCCCCCTGTTTCCTTTACTCGATTTCTCCCGGAGGATTCGCCCATGTCTCTCATTCGTCGATTGTTGGTGGCCCTGGCTCTGGTGGCGTCGTTCGGTCCGCTCTGGCCAAGGGGCGATGTCGTGGCGGACGATTCGTCGCCGGAGACGAGACGGCTGTTGTATGTCGCCACGCCGGGAATTCGCAACTATCTGGAGTTCGGTGGCCACGGCCTGCTGGTTTTCGACATCGACCGAGATTATCAGTTCGTACGGCGAATTCCGACCGGCGGACTGGCCGACGACGGACAGCCCATGAATGTGAAGGGGATTTGCGCCAGTGCCGAGACGGGACGAGTCTATATCAGTACCCTGAAGACGCTATTGTGTCTCGACCTGAAGACGGACGAACTACTTTGGGAGAGGTCTTATGAAGGGGGCTGCGATCGCATGGCGATTTCGCCCGACGGGCAAGTGATTTACTTACCTTCGCTGGAGCAAGATCATTGGCATGTCGTCGAGGCTCTCTCGGGTGATGTGATCGCCAAGCTCGTTCCTCGCTCCGGCGCCCATAACACAGTCTATGGACTGGATGGGAAACGAGCCTACCTGGCGGGGCTACGTTCGCCCCTGTTGTCGGTGGCCGACACGGAGACTCACGAGATCGTTTCCGCCACCGGACCTTTCACGGCCCCGGTGCGGCCGTTTACGATCAATGGCCAGCAGACGCGGTGCTACGTCAATGTCAATGGACTGCTCGGCTTTGAAGTAGGAGACCTCGTCACCGGCGAAATGCTTTGCCGAGTGGAGGTGGAGGGGTACGAGCAGGGACCGATCAAGCGGCATGGCTGTCCGAGTCATGGGGTGGGACTGACTCCCGACGAGCGCGAGGTGTGGGTCTGCGATGCCGCCAACGAGCGGATGCATATTTTCGACGCCACGGTGATGCCTCCCAAGCAGTTGGCGAGCGTGAAGCTGCGCGAACAACCGGGTTGGATCACCTTTCGGCTCGACGGCCAGCACGCTTGGCCCTCGACCGGCGAGGTGATCGACGTGGCCACTCGGGAAATTGTCGCTCGACTAACCGACGAAAACGGAGGCGAAGTCCATAGCGAAAAGGTGGTGGAGATTCATTTTCGCGGTGATGAACCGGTCGCCAATGGTGATCAGTTTGGACTCGGCCGAAAGTAAGCCGTCCGCCATTTGTGATGGCGGACGGCGTTCAGGCATTCTGGCGTTCTGACATTCATGCAATCGGGCGGACGGGGCGAAACGTCGCCGAAGTCACTCGATCGGAAGGATGTAGCTGATTGCCCCGATCGGCTCTCCTTCCTTCGCGTCGGCGTAGTGGTCATGACACATGACGCATTTCTCCATAACGACGGGGACCGGGGTCAGCGTGCGCAGTTGCGGTTTGCCGTCGATCTGCTCGACTTGTTCGACCAAGGCCGCTCCATCCTTCAGCTTCTTGATCGCTTCTCGCTCAAAGTCGTCCTTGGCAACGTTCTTGGCGTCATAAGGTTGGCCGGTGGCGTCAATCAGGCGGACCTGATGAGCACCCGATTTCGAGATGTTTTCAAACAGGAGGACGGCCGCGCTGCCGGCGGCGAAATCGGATTCATCATGCACGTACTTGTCCGTGATCAACACGACCACCTGCTTGTAGATGTTGTCGAGCGTCTGGACCTGCTTTCGCGCTCGCTCGAGAGCCTCCGGCGTCGGTTCCTCGGCCAGCAGGAACGCCGGATGGGTTGGGGCCAGGAGGAGGGCCAAGGCCAGCAGCGAGGGGAGGGCAAGCAGACAGAAAGTCAGCTTCTTCATGGTCAGTTCTCCGGTTCGGTGGAAACGTGAGGAAGTATTCGGAACCGTGCGGTTCCGAACGTGGTTCAGTGTGGTTCCGTGTGATTCAGGAGGAGGTCGAGTCGAGTTGGCCGAGTTGGTGTTTGCCGGGGACGACATCGGCCAGGGTCATCGTGTTGAGGTATTCCAGCTGCAAACGTTCCGCCTCGGCCAACACGCCTTTCAGTGAACAGAAGGGCTGAATGGCGCAGATGTTTTCGGTGGCGACGCAGTCGAGCAGATGCATGTTTCCCTCGAGGTCCTGGATCAAATCGCCCAGACGGAGTTCGGAGGGAGGAGTGGCCAGTTCGACCCCTCCGCCGATGCCTCGGATGCTGCGCACGTAACCCAGGCGGGCCAGATGATTGACCACTTTGGCGATGTGGTTGGCGGAGATTCCGTACAGCCGAGCCACGTCGCCGATGGTGGCCCGTTCGTTTCGGGCCGCCAGATACATCAACGTGCGGACGGCATAGTCGGTATGAGTTGTCAGGCGCATCGGTGCCGGCCGTTCATTGGTTTTCGCTCCGAAAACGGGGTAACCCGTAAAAGATGTACGTGATATGCCTCTTTTGTAGTCCGCCACAAGAGATCTGTCAATCGTGTTCAGCTCGAGCCCTTGCGAGACTTCCGGGAGTCACCTTCCTTGGGCCAGGAGAACGAGGACGCAGCTGCCGTCATCGACGACATGCAGCCCTGCTTCCCGCGCCATGCGGCTTGCTTCAGGATCCTCCGCCCCCGGCTGCATCCAGATACATTTCACCCCGGCCTCGATCGCATCTTGAACGACTTTGCGAGTCACCGCGGGGGGCGTCACGATCGATCGCGATTCAGGAAC
>JBJHCD010000712.1:0-2361 GCA_050485845.1 Pirellulaceae bacterium
GATCGAAACGGCGAGCCTGGACCCTCAGGGCGAGGGTTTTCACTGTGGAATGACCGAGGTGCTGGTCGGACGGGGAGCCCATCTTCGCGTGGTGAATCTGCAAGACTGGGGACACCGCGTCTGGCACTTCGCTCACCAGAAAGCTCTCGTGGAGCGGGATGCCACTTTACAGTGGACGGTCGCCGCGTTGGGGGCCCGCTTGGCGAAAGTGAACCAGGAAGTCGGACTGGTCGGGGAAGGGGCAAGCTGCCAGGTGAACGGTGTGCTGTTTACCGAAGGAACGCAGCATCAGTCCTATCACACGCTCCAGCATCACGAAGCCCCCAATTGCCGAAGTGACTTCCTCTACAAGGCCGCGCTACAAGACCGGTCGCGAACGGTCTGGCGGGGAATGATCAAGGTCGATTCGAAAGCTCAGCAGACGGACGGCTACCAGCGGAACGACAATCTGCTGCTCTCCACGCAGAGTCGAGCCGACTCGATTCCGGGACTGGAGATTCAAGCCGATGACGTCCGCTGCACGCATGGATCAACGAGCGGCCGGGTCGATGAGGAATTGATTTTCTACGCCCGATGCCGCGGGTTTACTCGAAAAGAGGCGATTCGGGCCGTGGTGATTGGTTTCTTCCAGCAAGTTTTCGATCGGATTACGATGGAGAGCGTCCGCGAGGCGCTCGGGGCCGCGATCGCTCGCCGAGTTCGCGAGTACGATTGAAGGAGAGGCGATGTCGGAGTTTGTGCGGGTAGCCAGTGTCCAGGATTTGCCCGATCCAGGGAAAGTCTCCCTGGAGGTGGATGACCGGCAGGTGGTTCTGTTTCATGCTTCAGGAACCTTTTATTGCCTGGATGATGTCTGCACACACGATGGAGGCCCACTGAGTGACGGAGAACTGAACGGGCATCAGATCAGTTGCCCTCGTCACGGCGCCAAATTCGATATCCGAACCGGAGCGGCGTTGACGATGCCCGCCACGGTTCCGACCGTGATGCATGAAGTCAAAGTCACGGGTGATGATGTTTTTATACGTTTGAACGATTGATCCGCTCGGCTGGATCCCCTCGACTTCCCGCAGCTTCCCGAACCTCCACATTCTCGTCCCAGTCGTTCCATTCCCCTGACGAGCAAACTGCCGAACCTTATATCCCGTCGGAAGGAGAAATTTACGATGACGCTCAGCGAAGACCTGATTCGTGAAGAACTGAAAAAAGTCATCGACCCCGAATTGTTCGTCAATATTGTCGATCTGGGGTTGGTCTATGTGGTCACGTTGGAACCGGCCGAGGAAGAGGGAAAGACGAAGATCTTGATTGAAATGACGATGACCAGCCCGATGTGCCCCGCCGGGCCACAACTGGTCGGCAATACGAAGCAGGTTCTATCTGCCCTCGAGGGAGTCAGTGATGTGGAAGTCAAAGTGGTCATGGAGCCCCCCTGGACTCCCGACCGCATGACCGATGACGCTCGAGACAAGCTCGGCATTTTTTAGACCTCGCCCCCCATTGGCAACAGCGACTCGCCCGCGAGCCAATGCACAGCCGGAGTCGCGCGGAGTCACCGATTGTTGGCGTTCGAGAAGCGTAGGAGGGGCCTTGGTCTCCCCTGGGTCCAGCGCTGGCTTGCCGACTCACTGGATTGCCGATTCACTGGCTTGCTGTTTACTGGCTCGCCAGCTCACCGGACTCTAACTGGATGAATCGTGGTCATCGATTGTGCCACGAACCAATATTGTCTCGCGGCCGGACCGCAGGTGGAGACATCGGACTCGGGCCAGTCCCGAGGCGACTTTGGGAAATACGGCGTCGACATATCCTGAGTGGGCGGCGTGGTGAAGGGTAAGCGGTCTCGGCGGATCGGCCGACTTGACCAGCACCAATTCGGCGGCCCCCAGAGCGACGGCCAATCTGGCGGCGATGGAATCGCTGGTCGTTTCCCAAGTCTCGGGGAGCGAGCCACCGGGGATTTGCCGGTCCCAGTCTTTCAGAAATTCGAGGCAGGAATAACTGATCCGCTGCGGCGTTGAAGCCTGGAGTCTCATTCGCAGGTCTTCAAAACGTTCCACCTGAATCAATTCGGGCAGGAGCAGCGAAAGGGCTCGAGCGGTCACGTCAAGGTGCTCAATACAGAGCCAGTGGGTTTCGCGGGGAGGGAGTCGCCAGCGGCGGTCCCAAGCGCGAATCGTGTCGATAAAGGAACCTCCGCCGACAATAAGGACCTGATGAGCCTCCGATTGAGCCGCCAACCAGGCTCGCAACTTCTCCCTCAATCGATACTCGTCAAACAGGCTCCCTCCCACCTTGATGACGCGAGTCTGCATGAGTCGTCCACGCTGCAGGGGGTTACGGGGGATTCCAGGAACTTTC
>JBJHCD010000712.1:2371-3805 GCA_050485845.1 Pirellulaceae bacterium
CATTTCCGGGAGTTTCAGGGAAACTCAGGGAAACTCAGGGAAAAGATTGTGTCGATTCTCGGGCCAACACGGCGAGAGCGTGAGCCGGGGCTGCGCGTGAAGCATGGGGGCCGAGCCGCTGGCCCATGGAGACGACGTCGGGCTCCCATCCAAGTAGTGACAGGAGCTTGCGTCCAAGGAATTCACCTTCGCCGGAGAGGATGACGATGTCGGGGACGGAGTCCCGGCGAGCGACCACTTGGCGAACCGCTTCGGCATACCGCTGCAACTGGGCCTCTTGGACGTGCTGTGCCATGCGAACCGCGTCACGCATGTTGAATTGCGACTCATCGGCCCCCACCATGCGGCACATGCGAAGTCGCGCCGACCGGCGAGTTGCAGGGCGGTGATCGGCCGTTTCCTGGTCCGTGTTGTTTTCCCCCGTCTCGCCCAGGATCAAATAGGCATCCTTGGTCGTGGCAAAGACCTCCTGCATGACGGGACATTGATGCTCGCGATAGGGGGCCGTGGAGATGAGTCCACACAGGGGAGTTCGGCTCACGCCGGCATAAACCAATTCTCCGCTGATCAGCCGCTGCAGGTCATCGCGTCCGACGGCGAGAATGCGGCCGTCGTGGATCGGGACGATGTCCGTGGTGGTCGAGCCGATGTCGATCAGCAGGGCATTGCCTTCGGGAGCAAACCGCGTCACAAAGGTAGCCAGGGCGTGCCAGTTGGAGGCGGCGGCGGCGAGCGGGTCGCGATGCACGACGGTGGGGGCGACCAGCCGGCCGTCCGTCAAATAGATTCGAGTATGCCGTCCATCGGCGGCTTCGTGCACGGACTGCAAGATCGCCTTCACGCCTTCCAGTTTGGACTCGAAGCAATCCGCCAATTCGCCCGTCATCGTCACGGCCAGCCGGTCCGCCGGGGGCGATTCCGCGATCATGGTCCGCAGTTCAGCCGCCAGCCGTTGGGGGTCGCGCCACAGCGGGAACGCATGCTGGAGGGCAAATCCGCAGCCGTCAGCCGCCTTGAGATTCGCTCCTCCGATGTCAAATGCCAACCAATCCATAAAGTCGCTCGTCTCCGTCTCGGCCAAGCCACTACTGGGGAGATGCGAGAAAATGCAGCTCGTCCTGGGCAAATACCAACTCAGTCAACTCGGAGCTTCCCCAGGCGACTTCGACCATTTCCCGAGCCAAATTTCGATCCGCCGCCCGGCGCAAACCGGCGTAGGAGGTCGTCATGCGAGGATTCACCTCAATCAGCACGTCTCCTTCGCCATCGGCCCTCGCCCCCAGGACCATGTCCATGCCCACATCACCGTGCGATTCGGGAAGACTTTGTAAAGTCCGACGCGCCAAATGAATGGCACGCTGTCTGAGTTCAGGTGGGAGAGGCAGGCTTCCACCCAGGTATTCAAAGTGCAGCGAGTCTCGCAGTCGCTGCCGG
>JBJHCD010000713.1:0-3801 GCA_050485845.1 Pirellulaceae bacterium
CGATTAGGGATCACAAACTGATGAATGAGTTTGTGATCCCTAATCGTTCAAGGTTGCTCGACAGCGGCGAGATGGCGGGCCTGCTCCCCCGGCGGACCGAGATCCGCCGTTGATGGGGCCGGGTCCGGGGAGGGAGGCGATCCTCCCCGGCCCTGCTGAGCGAGAGACTCAGGCCGCTGCCGCCTCCTTTTCGGCCTTGGCCTTGTCGGCTTCCCACTTGGCGACCGCCGCATTGTATTCCTCGTCGGTCGCATCGCGGAGGGTGAGGTAGCCGAGCTCGGCGTAGAAGGTGATGTCGCTGGGGATAAGTCCCTCGGTGACCTTGGCGTCCAGCAGAGTCATCCCGACCTTGTAGAGGTGGAAACGCTTGACGCAGTTGCCCTTGCCCGGATGGCCGACGATCGTGTCGATCGTGCGGAGCATCTTGCGCTGAGGCCGCGCCACAACGGGTTCCGCTGCCAGACCCTTGATGGGAGCGCCGGACGTGTGAAGCGTGACGCCGACCCCTGCCTTGGCCTTCTTCGCCACGTTCTGCCGGGCGACTTCGATGGCGGTCAGTTCGGCCTTGGTGGCCGGAGCGGACTGCGGGACGGGAGCGTTGGCCTTGGCCTTGGAAGCGGTGGCCTTGGGAGCGGACTTGCGAGCGGTATTGGTGGACATGGCTTAGTTCCTTTTGCTGAGGGTTAGCAACCCCTTGCTGCTAACCATGACATGAGTATGCCCTATCCCAGTGCATATGTAAACCCCTAAAATTCGTTTTTTGTAAAAAAGATTATTGGCCGTTTGGACAGAAATTGCTTGCAATCCCACTGGGAATGTGCTAGTCGCGCGCGCCACGCGAAACTAGGGAGTCAGCAATTATTTTGCGGAAATGAAAAATAGTGCTTGCAATCCCAGTTGGGAAATGCCATTCTAAATTCACCAACAAGGAAGGGTTTTCCAATGCCAAACGCAATCGCCAATCTGCCAGCCCACATCCAGCCATTTGCATTGTCGGCTTTCCAAACCCTAACGCTGTCCCCCTTAACGCGGGCAGAAATCCAGCAGGCAATCGCCGCCATCTCGGCCGCGCATTCTGCCATCCCAGTCATCCGGGTCAAGTAGCATGGTCCGGTTCGCTTTCGCCAGCGTCGGTCTGTTCGGTCTGGTCTCTCTGGGCTTGCTGGTCCACGCCATCTCTCTCCTGTTCGTCTAATCTCGGTCCCCGGTCGGCGGTCGTCGGTCGGGGTCTCTTTCGGTCGTCCGGTGTTATGTTATAACGTATCACTGAGGAGCCCAGAGAGGGACCCCGTCGTCGGCCGAGAAGACCGATCGGACGAGAGGATCTCGCCGGATTTTTATTTCGGCCACTCGAAGGGAATCCTGGCGGAACGCCACTCGGGGCAGATCAGTCGTCGGGAATTTCTTCGTCGCCACTCGAAGGGACTGCTTCGCCCTCGATGGTCTTGCCAGCGAATTTGCTCTCCCAATCGTCAATCGTGGCGACTTCAGCGGGCGCGACCAACACGCCGCCGGAGACTTTGACGTCCAGTTCCTTCTTGTCCCGATACATCTCGTCGTGCGCCTTGAGTTCGAGCTCAATGAGGCGGATCGGATAGATCTGTTCCTCGCCGACGACGTTCCCGTTGCGATCGTAGGTGACCTTCTTCGTGCCGTTGAAGACGAGGTCCTGCTGGTGAGAGATCAGCTTGTCGTGATATTCGCGATAAGCTTCCTCGCAGGCTTCGTCGAACTCCGCATCAAACTCGCGGTGCTCGCGGACAGTCTTCGGGGTCGTCCCTGCGGTCTTGGCCGCTGCTCCAATGAGACCATGCTTGGCGAATTCTTCCAGGAACACCTGCTTCTTTCGCTCGTCGAACCCCTCGCGTCGCGCCACCAGTTTCACACGCCATGAACCATCGGTATGTCGAACTTGCAATGGGACGAATTCCTTCGCATGTCGAGAGTAAGAAGGGTCAGCTTCCTCATGTCGATAAGCAATGGGATCGGTTTCGGGGTTTTCTGACATGGGACGGTTTCCCTCGGTTTCTCGGTGTTGAAATCTTTCGCCTGCGCGGGCAACAGATTGGGACAGAAGATCGGCCGCTTCATTTATAGCCCAAGGAGAGGTCTGAAGCAAGTCAAGATTGAGTGGAGTCACAGTATGTCATAACTGAAGGGAGCTAAGTGCTTGAAGTTACAGCATATTCTACCCTATTATTCAGTTATATATATTATTCAATATAATACTCTACTGAATTTAGCTCAGCTGAGCCAGCCTATAGCTCCCTCCTCTGGGCCTACCCGCCGCCGACGCCCAACCGTCGAATATACCCTGCCCCTTGCCCGTTTACCTCCGACCTCCAGCCACCAAAGCCAAGCCATGAATAACGGAACAACTGACCAGTTCACTCTAACGATCCAATTAGACAAGTGAAAACAAACACTTGCGCACCTTGGTCAGTTATTATACTATTCAGCCATGGAATCACTGGCTCCACTTAGGGCAAAAGCAAAGGTGTGAAATGACAATCGATATCGTGCGACCGGCCCAAGCCGACGGAGTCAGGCTCTATTACCGACCAAACTTCAACCTCGATAATGGGAGAATTCCGGGGTATTTCCGCAACACCATCATGGTGGAGGGTGCCAAGCAACACAGACTGAATGTGGCCGACGCCAACGTGGCGATGATGCAATTCAGGCTCCGAAGGTTCTTCTTGACGGAGGCTGGATTGATCCACAAGCGGGACACCTGCTCTGGCATGATCCTCAAGGACACCCTGATGAAAACGTGTTTCGCCGATTGGCCACTGGCAACGAAACATGTCGTGGGTCGGTTCCTACGAGCCTGTGTCCAATACGAGACGAACTTCCAGCAGCAACGACCCGGCGGGAGCAAGATGTTCTGGCGGTGGAACCATCCGTTGGAGTTCGTGTATGCGATTGATTATCTCATGCTCTACTGGTATCCCCGGCTCATTGAGGCCGACGGTGGCAACTGTAAGACCACTAAGGACTATGAGGAAGAGCTGGAAGTGCTGCACAGCCAGACAGAAGAAGAGGACCGTAAACTGATTACGGCCCTGATTGAACACAAAATACGATAGAGGATTTTGAGAGGACCACGGCGCGTGACGAGGCCCTCTCTGGGCTTGTCAGTTCATGTTGCGACGCTTGTCCGCCTGAACCTCGTCCATGAACTCTTGCTTGAATTCATTGAGCGCGAATTCATGCTCCAGGAACCTGTTCTCCTCGAACAGATCGTTGATGCGCAGACCGAGCCTGGGCTCGTAATTGGTGTTGACCGTCTTGAGCACGGTGCGCAGATAGGTGATGTCGCCGCACCAGACGGTGTCGAGCAGGGCCGGTTGGAAGCGGCGGCCGACCAGATCCGGGATCGTCGGCGCAGCCTCGTCCGCTTTCGTTAACGACCGTCGGCGGCGCGGGCGATAGCCCTGCAGACGGTTCTCGCGCATCAGCCGGGCAGTGCGCTTGCGGTTGATCACCCAGCCCTTGTCGGCCAGCTCGGCGGTCATGCGCGGCTCGCCGTAGGTCCCGTCCGAGGCGGCGTGCAGGTCGCGGATCTCGTTGATCAGCCGGGCCTCGTCCCACTCGGCGTCGGTCGGCCCCTCCCCGCGCTCGAGCCAGGCGTAGAACGCCGAGCGTGACACTCCGGCCGCGTCGCAGGCGTCGATGACGTTGAAACCTTCGGCCTTCCGGGCGGCCACGCAGCGATAGCGCGTCACTGCGGTGACTCCTTCACCCAGAAGGCCACGGTTCGTTTGAGCAGATCACGCTCCACGCGAAGCTTGGCGTTTT
>JBJHCD010000714.1:0-3801 GCA_050485845.1 Pirellulaceae bacterium
GTCCGGTGCCTGGGCGTAGGTGGCCTCCAGCGGCGTGGTGGCGGCGACGAGCACGTTCAGCAGCACGAACGCCCAGCGGACACGGTCGAGCAAGCGCTCGCCCCTCGGGCCATGCAGCCACCGTGCTCGACGATCCATGTCGTGCATCCGCCTCCGGTGCGCACGTCCCCGCCCATCGGCCGACCCGTCGCGCGGACAAGGGTGCGGTCCGTCCGCCGCGCGCCGCACCCGGCAGCTGGTGGGCTCGGCCGCTCCCGTTGGAAGAGCGCGACCTTCTGCCGGCGGCGAAGCTTCCGCTGCATGTTCTCCAGCGAATCCTGCCGCCCGACGACCAACACCTGGAGACGGGCGACCTGGCGGACGCCCTGTACGAGCGCGCCAACCAATACGCGGACGAAGAGTGCTGCCAGCGCGCCCTTCAGTACGCGATGTCACAGCAGAGTTCGGCGATGGACTCCTACCATCATGCCGTCAAGCTGGCCAAGGACCGGGCACGTCGGGAAGCGTCGATGATGGGTAGACAACCACAACGTCCGCCGGGATTTCTTCCACACGGGCCGCTCGGCACTTCACATCAGCGACCGGGTTTTCCAGTGCAGCCTGGGACGCTCCCTCACCGACTGGGCTTTCCGCAGACGCCGGGAATGTCGCATTCTCACATGCCCCATCAATCCCCTCCGCACGGAAGCTTCGGACGACCGCACAGTTCGATGGGCACTGACGATCTCGACTTCGACGACATCGCCAGCCAGCATCACCCAAGCCACTTCGGAATGGGGCGACAAGACATGGAAATGATGATGGACCGGCAATTCGCCATGACCCATGGCAACTTCCAGACGCCGCAGGTCGGATCGCTGATTGAGTGCATGGGGAGGCCGAAGGAATTGATCTATCAACCGCTTTCCATCCAGGACTCCGCCATCCGCCAGGAAATCGCGGATTCCTTGCCATCACGAGAAGAAGGAGACGGCTGATGTACTACGACGGCCCTCCCGGAATATTGCTGGAGCTCGTCGGCCCTTCGCCCGACGGCGTGGATCTGCATTGGACGCATCCTTATTCCTATGCAGGGAACAATCCCGTCAACATGATTGACCCCTCAGGACTCTGGGAGTTGAGGTGTCGAGCCTTGGCAGGTTTTGCGGCCCTCACTGGGCAAAGGCATTGTTGGGTCGAGTGCGACGGTCACAGTTATAGTCTTCTGAATATTGGCGGCACGGCAACGAAGCTCCGAGACGACGTGGCGGATATAGGAAAGGGAGTCATCGTTCAACGCGGGCCGGGCGAATGCGGCTGCATCAACGACGAGTTTGTTTTCAACTCGCAAAGCTATCCCTACAACAGGAATCAATGCAACAGCAACTATTTCGCCAGCCAGTTGCTCAGATGCTGTGGAATCCAGGCCGCTCGTCCGGCTCGGGCGTGGGGCTGGGGAAACTGCGACCGCCCGGCTGACGAGTTTCATTGCCATTGTCCCGTCAGCGGCCCTCCGCGAATTCCACCAGACATCGCTTGACATCGCCGTCGAGAGGGTCGATCCGGAGATTGACAGCAAGTGACGATCTGACGGAGTGAGAGTCGTGTCAATGATTAATCATGACACTCACGAATTCGAACGACGAGGATCATGACATGAAAATCATAGTTACTGCCGGGGCAATTGGACTCCTGTTGATTGGCGGTGCTTGGATGATGCGATACCGACCTCACCTCCTCTCCGGTGATGGAACAATCACCGACTCCGGCTTCTGGTCATATCCACGTTATGCAATATCTTTTCCTCAGATCGAAGTTGCCGATGGCTCCCATGCAATATTCCGAGTCAACGGACTGCCGCGTGATCCGATGGCCTTCAGGTTAAATGCAGTGCGTCCGGACAAGGCCGGGCCGCTTGCCGCGGTTGATCTCGCGGACGAGAAGGACTGGACAATCACCGTCCGCTTCCGAGATGATCAAGAGCATGAGGTTTACAGCGTAAGCGCACCGCTACCGGAGTGGTACATGGCACGATCTGTTAAAACAGCCTATTTATGGCACACGTCCCTCCGTGACATGTCATTCTCCACTCGCCCGGAATATACGATTGAAATTCGTTTCTCCGGGCCTCTGCAATCGACAGGAGTCTTTCTCGAACCTCACCTGACCGGCGGAGGCAACGAACTCCCCTAATCTAAGGACGTATGGCACTACGCGAATGCAGAAACCAACGATGTATACGTGAGATCTAGAACCTATTGGCCGCAGATTGCGCGCTGGTTATCGACTGACCCGCTTTTGTTCCTTGACGGTCCCAATCTTTACATTTATGTCCACAATTCGCCGCTCATATTCGCTGATCCAAGTGGCCAGATCACTATCGAGCCGGTGAAACAGTTGTTGTCTCCCAACGCCAAATGTGGCGATGCGAAAACGGGAGAGGCGTGCATTAAATGGCGATGGACACTTGATCCAGCCACCAAAAGGAAGTGGCCATGTAGAACAAGGTGGGGCTACTTTGTACAAAAGGTGAAATTCTTCTGCGAAATTGACCGCACGTGTCAGAACTGTCCCAAGGATGTCCCGAAAAAAACTGTTATTACGTATCTCGAAGCAATACGCATCGATCAAAGCTTTCGGTCGGCCGATGATGTTGCATCCGGGTTCTGTTTCCGGAATTCATGCGGCATTGTGAAACACGAGGGAGAGGTAAAGTTTTTCTGCGAAGATCAGACCGGGAACTTAATTCAGACATGGCAAGGCAAACAAGAATTCGCTAGTGGCGATTGCAAGATTACGGGTGGTCCTTGGACGTTTCGGATCGATGAACAGAACAACGAACCCGGGTGGTTCAATCAGCCTCAGACGAATGAAAAAGCGGCCATGCGGTGGTTCGGGATTCGTTGGGATTGCTGCGGTTGTGGTAACATGGTGTGGTTTCGGCAGACGTGCAAAATCTCAGAATCCCCCAGGATGGGTGAGGTGGGGCGACGGCGTAGCGCCGGCGGGCGGCTACGGGCTGGGCCGAGGGCGGCGGAGCCGGTAGCGGCCTGGAGGGCCGGACGCGACAGTGGTGCCGGACAGCCGACGCCGTGACCAACGCGTTAACGTCGCGCGCGAGTGGGGTCAATCTTTCGTCGACGCCGATCGCTCGGTTGGCCGAGCCACGGCGAAGGCCAGTGAGGTATGCGCATCGGCAAGAGCGGTTGGAAATTCCCCCGAAGTTTCATCGGAGGCCGACCGCCGCGCTTGGCCCGGCCAGTGATTCCGGAGTCGCGTCGAGAGACGGCGGTCAGTGCGAGTGCCCCGTGGCGCGCAGCGAGTAACGCCGTGCGGGCGGTTGATGTCGCGCGTCGGATCGAAGATCGCGCGCCGAGTTCTAGACACCATTGGCTCGCAGTCGAGCCAACCATCCGCGAATCAAGGCGCGCGAGAGCCACGTCGCGCGCGGCGGCGACCAGGAGACGCCTCCCAGCGGATTGGTCGAATCGGTCGAAGGAGTATCCGTCAGTCTGCCAGGGCAAGTTGATCCCGGTAGTTCCATGGCAACCACCGAGCTGGATCTTCCTGAACTTTCGACGCGTTCTTCAAAGTGGCCGTAAGATACTCCACGGGGTCGACCGCGGCGAACTGACATGTGTAGATCAAGCTCATGTAAATGTCACCGACTTCCGCCCCGAGCTTGCTGCGATAGTAAAGCGAGTTCTTGCGGTGTCGGATCGCCATTTTCATCGCTCGCTCGGCGATATTGTTGTCCAGCGGAGCACCTTCGCGCCGCAGAAACAACGTCAGCTTGTCCCAATGCTTCAGCATGTACTGCAC
>JBJHCD010000715.1:0-3791 GCA_050485845.1 Pirellulaceae bacterium
GCAGGCGGGTGAGCGTTGCGGCCTCGGGGAGTTCCCTCGGAAATGACGTTTCAGGATTCGGCCGCGGGAATCTTTCGTTCCTGGCCTGTAGCTGCTTAGTCGACTTCCGCTCACGGGGGCCTCGCCCCGTGAGCGGGGGGGCGTGGCGCGAGGGCGGACTGGAACAGGATCCAAAGACACCCTACGGACCGGAGTCCGGACTTCAGTCCTAGGACGCCGCCTGTTGGGAGTGTTCCATCAATTTGGTCAAGTGAACACCCACGCAGTCGGGGAGTACATCGACGTTGTAGCCCCCTTCCAGCACGCTGACCAAGCGACCTTGGCAGCAGGCTTTCGCAATCTCGATCACCTCGTCGCTCAGGTCACTGAAGTCTTCGACCTCCAGCCCCAGCGATCCGACGGGGTCCAAGCGATGGGCGTCGAAACCGGCACTGACCAAAACCAACTCCGGATTCACTCGGTCGGCGAACGCCTCCAGCCGACTGCGGAACGCGGCATGGTACTCCTTGCGGGAGACGCCGAAAGGGAGCGGCAGATTCGAGGTATATCCCAATCCCGCTCGACTCCCCGTCTCGTCATGGGCCCCTGTACCCGGATAGAAGGGAAACCGGTGCACGGAAAAAAATCCGACTCGGTCACTCTCCCAGAAAATATCCTGCGTCCCATTTCCGTGATGCACGTCCCAGTCGATGATCAGCACGCGGTTGAGTCCGAATGCCGCCAGTGCCTCCTCGGCCGCGACCGCCACGCTGTTGAGCAGGCAGAATCCCATTCCCTTGTTCGGCAGGGCATGATGCCCCGGTGGCCGGACCAGGCACAGAGCGGTGACATCCTCTCCGCGGAGGACTCGGGCGACCGCGTCGGCCAATGACCCGGCGGCATGGCGAGCGACGTTGAACGAGGAGGGACTGACAATCGTGTCCGCGTCCAAATGTCCACCTCCCTCGGCGGCAAATCGCTGCAACATCCGCAGGTACTCCGGCGAATGTACTCGCTGCAATTGCTGGTCGCTCGCCGGGACCGGCTCACACCGCCGACATTCTCGAGCCATCGCGTTGTGCTCGATGAACTTTTCGATTCTTGCCAGTCGCACCGAGCGTTCGGGATGGGCTCCGGTTTGATGCTCTTGGAAGAGGGGATCCGAGTAGAGTAGGGTCATGGCGTCTGCTTGAGATTCTGCATCAGAGGTTCATTATCGGTTTATTCGAGCTTTATTCGAGCTTCATTAGCGGTTCGGTTGTCGTGGCGGGGCTTGATGCCTGCATCATACTCGGCTGACGATACGGAAGCAGCAACGCTCCTTCCCTGCCGGCCCCATGACCCTCTCCCCCTTCCCGCCAAGGACCGCCACCATTGGCGGGAATGGCTGGCCTGGTCGAGGTGCACCCCCGATTCAAGTTCCCACAATAGGTCGGCCGGGATTTATCGGCCTGGATCGGCCTGGATTTAATTGACAATGGGCAGAGGCTCCAGCTAAGCTGAGGGAGGTAGTTGGTGATTTTTCCGACTTGCCCTGCGGTTCGTGCCCGAATTGGAAAATCCTTTCGGACCAATGCGACAGGTGACCGCTAGGTGAAGCGGGTACTCAGCGTGGTTCGGGGTCTTCGGGATTTCGAACTGTCGTGGAGCGGACGGACCACCGAATTCCGCAAGGACGAATTGAAGATCGACTTTTCGAAACCGCAGGGGGTGGATGGGTGGCATTGCCGCCTGTCGAGTCCGTGCGAGCAAAAGGCTGGCGGTGGAGTGGAGATGCGAGTGATGACAATGAAGTTCCTTCGAGTCCGAGGTATCGTGGGTGGACCAGCGGGAAGTCACGATCCCGTTCGATCGACTCGTGGCGTATGGGTCGCATCGCTCCTCATTGCACTAGCTTGGCTCATCGCGATCCCCACCCCACCCGCTCAGGCTCAGCAAGCTGGTGGATATTTGCCTCCGATCCCGATTCCGGAAAATCTCCGGGAGCGTCAACCGCGTCATAACGCGCTGAAGTCGGCGGTACGGGCACACTTCATGGCAACCGCCTTCGATGCCCAGGCGGAAGCGGATTTGAAGGAGTGGTATCAGAACTATTATTTTCGAGCATTCAGCGATCCCCGGTATTTCTCGGATATCTCGAAGTTGCGGACTGACTTCATCCGCAGCCTCACCTTGGCCAAGTCGCCAGAGACTCGAAACTATGCGGTCGGTCTGGCGTTCGCCACTTGCCGCGTGTTGACCGAGCGGAATTATCCTCCCGCCACGCGAATTAACGCGATGCTGCTGATTGCCGAACTGAACCAGGAAGACCGGACACTCGGCGCGGGAGGAAACCCCGTGGCCATTCCTTATCCTCGGGCTCTCCCGTTCATGCGCGAGCAGCTGAAGTCGCCAGATCAAATTGATGGCGTCCGAGTGGCCGCGCTGGGTGGAATTTTGCGGCATGTTGAGACGCAGTGGTGGCTCCTTCCCAATACGCAAATCAACGAGAACTTGATGCGGGAAATCAGCCGAGACATGGTTGCCTTGGCCAAGGAAGAAGTTCCTCCGGAAGGGCGTTCGCCAGACGGACATGCCTGGATGCGTTCGCGAGCCGTTGACATCCTCGGTTCCGTCATTGGATTGGTTCCCAGCACGGAGGCCTTCGATGTCATCGTCACCATCGCGGGCAACCCACAAAATCCGACTTGGTTGCGGGCTCGAGCGGCCACGGCGTTGGCTCGCGTCAACTACAGCCGACTCCCCGCCGCTGACAACATCAACAAAGCAGAACTGGCCGGACACATGGCCGGCTTCCTCTCGGATACCTGCCGCTTGATCGTGGATCGACTTGAAGACGAGCGGACAAAGGCCCAGCAGCGCTCCGCCGGCGGCATGGGAGGAATGGGTGGCATGGGAGGCATGCCGGACATGATGATGGGGGGAGGCGACATGATGGCTCCCGGCGGCGGTTATGAGGATATGATGGGGGGGATGCCCGGCGGAATGGGAGGCACGACTCGACGAGATCGCAGTGGGGTCCCCAGCTTTATGCTGGATGCCGCCAAACGCCGATTGGCCTATGAAGCCTCCACGGTACGAGTGGCAATGAACGGTCCCTCGCGCGATGCCGACTTCAAGGGTCTGATCGCCTTCGCTCAAGGGGACGAGCAAGCTCTGGCGACGGCTCGGAGGATCCGCGAAGCCATCTCGAAAATCGACGAAGTCGTTAAGGACGACGAGATCACGCTGGCCAACTTGGTGCGGAACCTTCGGATTGAACTGCAAGACTTGGAAAGACTTCGTCCCGAACCGACGGTCGCCGTGGTGGAGACCGTGGAAGCCGATCCACTCAGCGAAGAAGAGCCTGCCGGAGAAGTCGTGGTTCCCGAGCCTTCCGCTCCGCTCCCTCCGGAAGAAGAGAGCGAAGAAGACCTACCGGATGAGGCCGACATTCCCGCTCCCGAAATCCCCGAGGTTCCCGCCGGTGAAGAGGGAGAGCCAGGCGAGATGCCGATGGACGAGGAAGGTGGAGTTCCCGGTGGTGGAGTTCCCGGTGGCGGAGTTCCCGGTGGCGGAGTTCCCGGTGGCGGAGTTCCCGGTGGCGATGAATAGCTTCTTCGGTTTTCTGTAGCCCGAGGCGCCAGGCGAGGGCCCCCGCCCCACCCGCAACCAACGTCCCTCTGGGGAAAACGTGCAACCAGCGATGCTGGGTTTCGAAACACGGCGCTACGCTCCCGTGGTGGGCGGGTACCCGCGGCCCTCGCTGGCGCGGCGGCCAATGGGTACCTCGCTGGCGCAGCGCGGCCCTCGCCTAGCGCCTCGGGCTAATG
>JBJHCD010000716.1:0-3780 GCA_050485845.1 Pirellulaceae bacterium
CCAAAGTGGTGAATTCCGTGGGACGCATCGTTACAACCTGATCTCGATTGGGACGTCCCAACGATCGCATCAAAAAATCACTCTTCATCAACGAGGCTCGGGCTGGTGGAACGTTGGGGTCCGAGTCCGTGGGCTGTCGTTCGACCGGGGCGTCAATCGCTTCGGGGAACGCTCCCGTCAGCTGCCAGACGGCATCCATGAATTGCTCGGCAGTCAGCCGCCGAGCGAGCGGGCCGGTGTAGGTTGGACTCTCCTGGTCGGTCGGCTGTTCCCGAGCGGCAATCGGACCTTGGTACGCCTCCGAATTGCAGATGACCCGCAGCACGTGCTTCAAGTCATAATTGTGATCGGCGAAGTCCGCGGCCAAATAGTCCAGCAGATCCTCGCACCAAGGTTCGCTGTCCATCGCGTCGGTCGGATGTACGATTCCGCGCCCCATCAGCCGGTGCCAGAGACGGTTGACCATGGTTCGACAGAGACGGCCATTTTCCGGATGCGTTATCAGCCCGGCCAACTGCCGCAAACGCTTTTCTCGAGGAGCTTCCGGATCAATATCTCCCAACTCCGGAAAGACCCAGGCCGCCTTCGCCATCGTTCCGGTCGGCTTGTCGCAGCGGTGCAGTTCCAGCGGTTCGCTCGAGATAATCGCGGCCAACCCATACGCCTGCTCCAGCTTCCAGTCGTCGACGAAACTGTCGTGGCACGACGCACACTTCATGTTGATGCCGAGAAAAGCCTGGGAGAGATTCTGAGCGAACTGGACTTCCTGAGTCTGACTCGAGTTGATGTCGCCTCGCCAACGAATTCCCAAGCTGAAGCCTTCCGACTCGGGCGAGGGATCGATCAACTCTCGCACCATCTGGTCATAGGGCTTGTTTTGCAGCAGTGCATCGTACAGCCAGCCGGTGATCTGCTTTCGGCCCCCCGTGATGAATCCCGTTCCGGTGTAGTCGTTACGGAGCAGATCGTTCCAGAAGGTCAACCAGTGTTCGGTGTAATCTTGATCGCGGGCCAGTAAGTCGTCGATCAATCGGGCTCGCTTGTCGGGAGCGTCGTCCTCCAGAAAACGGGTCAGCTCGTCGGGCGTCGGCAATAGCCCGATCAAGTCGAGATGAACTCGGCGCAAAAAGGCGGCATCGGAAATAGTCGATTGAGGCGGATGGACGATAGGGGAATCCTCGTCTCCATTTCGGGAAGCGTTTTCCAGATACTCGTCCAGAATGCGATCAACCGGATGGTTTCGATTCGGTCGTGCCTCGGGAAGTTCGGGACGGCGTGGACGGAGCGGCGGAGTATAGCTTGGCTTGACGAACTGGAATTCCTCGTCCCAGGGAACGCGAGCGGCCACCCATTTTTCGAGGATTGCGATCTGCTCGGCGGTTAACCGTTCACCCTCGGGTGGCATCCACTCCCCCTCGTCCTCCGATGTGACGCGGCGAATCAGTTCGCTCGTTTCCCCTTCGGTCCAGGTCACGGCGGCACCGCTATCACCACCCGCCAGGAGGTCGTCCCTCGTGTTCAACGAAAGCCCCCCCTCCCGCTGATTTCCAATATGACAATTGCCGCAATGTTGGCGCAAGATCGGGACCACCTCGTGCACAAAGTCGATCCCGTGCGGATTTTCGTCGGATCCCCGACTCGTCGACGTATGGGAAGTCCCTCCGACCAGAAGGCCCAGTAGGAAAACCCCAGTCAGGCAAAATCGCTTGCTCGACTCTCGGCGACCGAACCACTGGATCATTATCTGCTCCCCCCCGACGGTCTTGTGGAAATTCATGGGGAGATCCCGACGGACTGCTGGGCTCAGCCTCCAACATTCAGCATCAAACAGCATCGCAAAACGCCGCCGGCCGTTGTGCCGGGATCATCCCCCTCGACTCCCCTATTATGCGGCTGAGCCAGGCTTCCTTCCACCCACCCAGTTAGGCCCTCATGCCGGAGGGGGAGCGCGCACGTCTGCTGCCGGTGTATATTGGGAGGCGTTCCCTAAATGCGGATGACCGAACGAAACCCGCCGTCAGCGAGTCCGCCGTCTCGAAAAACACTGTCTTGAATAACACGAAGGAGACCTGAACTCATGAAGATAATTCCCCCCCCTCTCGCCCGCTCTTTCTTCTGGTTCCGCCATTTCCGGTCCCCTCGTCTGGCGATGTGGTCCTGCTCGTGGGCGGTGGTTTGTCTGTTGGTCAGTGGAGCAGGTCTGGAGCCCGCTTGGTCGACCGAGGGGGAACCGGCCCGGGAGACTGGTTCGAGTGACTCGGACGAGAAGTGGATTCCCTTGTTCAATGGTCGCGATCTGGATGACTGGACCGTCAAGATCACCGGTTATGAGGTCGGGGAGAATTTTGGAAACACATTTCGCGTGGAGAATGGACTCTTGCGCGTCGTTTATGACGCGTACGAGGAATTCGACGGACGCTTTGGCCACATCTTTTACAAGGAGCCGTTTTCTCACTACCGACTGCGAGTGGAGTACCGGTTCGTGGGTGACCAGGTTCCGGGAGGGCCGGGGTGGGCTTTCCGCAACAGCGGGATCATGTTCCATGGCCAGACCCCCGAATCGATGACCAAGGACCAGCAGTTTCCCGTCTCCGTCGAGGCCCAGCTTCTCGGCGGGAATGGGCAAGACGAACGTCCCAACATGAACGTCTGCACGCCGGGGACGCACATCGTGATGAACGAGGAGCTGATCACGCGGCATTGCACCTCCGCGACGGCTCCCACGTTTCATGGCGATCAGTGGGTGACGGTGGAAATCGAGGTGCGAGGCCACGACGTCATCCGGCACCTGATCGACGAACAAGTGGTGCTGGAGTACCGACATCCCCAACTGGACGAAGGGGACGCGGATGCCCAGCGGCTACTGAAAACTCAAGGAGTGAAAATCGACCGGGGCACGATTTCGCTCCAGTCGGAAAGCCATCCCGTGGAGTTCCGCAAAGTCGAACTGTTGAAGCTGGAGCCGTAGAGTTCGAGCGGGTGCGGAGGAGGGGGGAATCGGTTCCGACTCAGTTCGCACAGGGGGTTACAGCCTTTTTTCTTTCCCGACTACTCTGGTACTTTTTCGGTACTATTCCCTTATTCCCGTTCCGTTTCGAGGTCCCCTTCCCCATTCATTTCGTCGTCGTCACCATCGTCCAATTGAGAGGCTAGTTCGCGGTAAACTGCCGCTCGTTCTTCATCCTCGGTGTGTCCGTAGAGGTGAGCGAGATTCCAGTAGTTGGAGGCGAGTCCGTCGAAGCATTCGAGTGATTCATTGATTTGAACTGACTCGAGATGCAGGCTCTCCGCCGCCTCGAAATCTCCATTAAGTTGTTTCATGGCTCCGAGGCTGTCGAGCGAACTGGCCAGCTCCATCAAGTCGTCACCTCCGCGGAACAGATCAACCGCTTCCTGGAACCACTTTTCTGCTTGGCCGAGGTCCGAGTTCTCGTAGGCGATGGTGCCAAGTTGCTGGGCGATCAACCCCAGCAGTTCGCCATCCTCGGCGTCCGACGAGTCGGCTTGCGTCAGCATTTCGCGGGCCTGATACAAAGCGGCTTCCGATTCGGATAGTTCACCGCGAATCATGGTGACTTCCGCCAGGTGTCCCAGGCATTTCAGCAGGCGGTCGTGGTCCCCGAGGTTCTGGAAGATCTCGGTGGCCTGAGCGAACATGGCCTTGGCTTCGTCCAACTGGTCCTGTTCTTCATACAGCAGACCGCGGCTGAGCAGGGAAGTTCCCAAGACCGTCGCATCCTCGGAGACTTCCGTCAGTTGTTGGTAACGACGATCCGCCTC
>JBJHCD010000717.1:0-3778 GCA_050485845.1 Pirellulaceae bacterium
CAGCCGAAGGAAGCCCGGCCAATATCCCGACACCGGTCGTCTCCGAGAATTATATCTTTAGCGGAACGAATCGTGGAGGAGCGGGCCTGGTTCGAGTTGTCGCCGAAGGGGAAGGGGACCAGAAGACGTTCCAAGCGGAAGAGGTCTACTATTCGCCGGGACTCCCCACCAGCCTAGGTGGAACCGTATTGGTGGACGGTCACCTTTACGGGACGAATAATCAGGCGATCATGTGTGTTGACTTCGCGTCCGGTGAAGTGAAGTGGCAAGATCGTGGCATTGGTCCCGGGTCACTTTGCTTCGCCGATGGCCACCTGGTTGTCCACGGCGAAAATGGAGACGTCTTGATCCTGGAGGCGACCGCCGAAGCCTACCGCGAAAAAGGACGCTTCACTCCGCAGGGGATTCCGGATCGTGGCCGTTCGCGTGCCTGGTCACATCCGGTCATTTCCCAGGGCCGACTCTATATTCAAGACTTCAGCCATTTGTGGGTGTATGACGTCCAAGGTTCCGACGACTCCTGATGCGAGCGGAAGTGGAGTGCCAGGTCGAGTATCGTCTTGCCGGCAATCAAAAGGAGCAAGAGGATCAAGGGCTGACCGAGGAATTGCGTGGCGAAAGCCCCGAAGAGAATCGCCAGGTGGAGCACCACGATGCGGCCGTAGGGGGCGACCATGAGCTGAGCGATGTTGGTTCTGCGGTACTCCCCCTGAAAGAGAAAGTAATAGCAGTAAGAGAAGAGATGGCTTGCCGCCAGGGCGATTGCCGCCGCTCCCGTTCCTCCCTTCAGCAAGTCGATGGCGGCCGTTTGCAATCCGTTGAAGGGACCTCCGATCCCTCCCAGGGCATCCCGGTTGCCTAGCAAGGCGAAGACGAAGACACCATGCACAAAGCAGAAGAAGCCGTAGTGGAAGCTGAAGAAGGGAACAAAAAACAGCTTGGCAAGGTGATGTGAGAGGGCGAGTTTCGTTTCCTCGCCGAGCCGTTTTCTGTCAGAATCGAGGGACGGCTCGCCTCTGTCCGCCGAAATCCGAGGCGGCCTGGAAGTGGCCGCGACGTTCATCGGCTTCCCCGATTCGTCCATGTTCAAAAACTCAAGGTCAGGAACGCAGGTGATCATCTTCAAGACATTGATGGCCCCAATGATGAGGTTTTCAAACCAATAGAGCGCTACAACCTCCAGTAAACTCCAGCCCCAGAACATGACCCCGAAAATGGGAATGGTGTTAACGAGAATTAACGCCACGGCGGGGGGAGTCAGTCGGAAATGTTCCGTCATGAAGTCGGCTCCAGGGATGGTGATCGGAGGCTTGAGGAATCGCGGGAGGGTAAACTGGAATCGTTTCCCCGTCGAGTACGTCCCCGGTGGCATCCGCAGGCCGTCTCAGCTTATCGAACTTCACGTGAGTCAGGAATTACCAGTGATGCGTCCCCATTTTCGTCGCTCGACTCCGAATATTGGTTTCGCCATTTCCCGATTAGTCCCGCGGGTAGTTCACGCCCTCGGGATGACTCTGCTGCTGATCGGACTTGTGGGCCGGCATTTTTCCGCTGAAATTAACGCCGAGGAGTTGGACGATGTGCGGCAAACGGCCATTTCTCTTGTCGAGCAGCAAGCGGAACTGCTGGCCGACGTCAATCGGTCCATTTGGGAACTCGCCGAAGTCGGGCTGGAGGAACGGGAGTCGAGTGCCATTCTGGTGGGGCATCTGCGGGATGCCGGATTTGACGTTCAGGTGGGGGTAAGTGGCATGCCGACGGCCTTCGTGGCCAGCTACGGATCGGAAAAGCCGATCATTGGGATCCTGGCCGAGTACGATGCCCTTCCCGATATGTCTCAACAGGTATCGCCCGAACGACTACCACGCCAGGAGGGAGGAGCGGGACATGCCTGTGGTCATAGCGGACTGGCGACCGGGGCTCTCGGAGCCGCCCTGGCCGTGAAGGAGGCCATGGAAAAGCATCAGTTGCCCGGCACGATTCGATTGTATGGAACTCCGGCCGAGGAGACCTTGATCGGCAAGGTTTACATGACGCTGGATGGCCAGTTCGACGATCTCGACATTTGCCTGCACTGGCACCCCGGCACGCGAAATGAAGCCTGGGCCTCCAGTTCCAAGGCGGTTGTTTCGGCGAAGTTCACATTCCGTGGCACGGCGGCTCACGCTTCGGTCAGTCCCGATAGCGGCCGCAGTGCACTCGATGCCGTGGAATTAATGAACGTCGGGGCAAATTTCATGCGGGAACACCTTCGCGAAGATGCTCGCATTCATTATGTCATCACCGACGGAGGGGGCGCGCCAAACGTCGTCCCTCCTCAGGCCACCGTCTGGTACTTTGTCCGAGCCGACTCGCATCAGGACGTCCAGTACAACTTTCGCTGGCTCAAGGATATTGCCCGAGGCGCGGCCACAATGACGCGAACCGATTTCACGGTCCAGATCGATACCGACTGCCATGAAATCATTCCCAATGCCCCTCTCACGGAAGTCATCTCGCGGAATCTCGAGCGGATCCAGCCTCCCGAGTTCACGGAGGAAGAACACACCTTTGCTCGCCGGCTTCAGGCTCCCTTGGTCGAGCAATTTGAGCGGCAGTTTCCGATCGCGCTGGACAGCCGAGTTCATCGGAGTTCGGTGGCCGCCCCGCCCAGCAAAGGTTCCACCGATGTGGGAGATGTCAGTTGGCGAGTCCCCACGGGTGGCCTGCGAACGACCTGCTTTCCGGCCGAGAGTCCTGGCCATAGCTGGCAAAACGTCGCCAGCATCGGGTCCACCATCGGCGACAAAGGATCGATCTATGCCGCCAAGATCCTGGCCGTCTCCGCGCTGGATCTGATGCAAGATCCTCGACTGATTGCCGCCGCCCGAGCTGATTGGAAGCAGCGGATGGAAGGGCGCGAGTATTTCAGCTTCATTCCAGAAGGGCAGCCCGCGCCGGAACAGATTCGCTGAGCTCATCCTGGGAGAAGTAGCTTGGTTCGGATGGACGCCTCATTCCCGTGACAGTTCGGGAAACTGATCTCGCATCCACTGCAGGTACCTCCGCGAGCAGAAATCCAGGTTTTGTTCGTTTCCTCCTCCTCGGATGGGAGAGCAGATCTCGTAGCTGGCGATTCCGTCGAATCCCCCTTCCTTCAGACCACGGAAAAAAGCGGGATAGTCAATGAATCCCTCTCCAAACGGAACGGCTCGCACGAGGTCGGGTTCCTCCCGCCGATAATTCACCAGTTCGGGGATGTACCGATGCCTAGGGAACCGGACGTAATCGGCATTGGTCGTCATCGCGGTGTGAGGAGCCATCCGTTTCGCCACGTCGAAGAGATCTTCGCCGCGCAGAGCGGGCGACCAGGCGTCGAAGCCGACTCGGCAATTGGGCCGGTCGATGTCGTGCAGCAGTTCCAACAGCGCCTCGGTGTCCACCGCCACGTCGTGATGATTCTGAATCGCCATGGTCACTCCGTGATTCGCGGCCCGATCACACATTTCCTGGATGGTCCGCACCACAATGTTCCAGACCGCGTGCGGGTTTTGTCCCGATTGCTCGTAGGTGGTGAAAATCCGGACGACGGAGGCGCCCAGGTCACTTGCCATTTGGGCCAGTGAGTCCACATAAGCAATCTGCATTTCTCGGAGGGGAACTTCGGCGGCGCCGGGAGAGACTAAATCGGTGTACCCGGCTATCGCCGCACACTGAACTTGATTCTCCTCGAGTGCCCGGCGAAGGCGATCCCGATGCGGCCGGTCCATATCCAACGGGGAGGCGTGCGGGCGCTTCC
>JBJHCD010000718.1:0-3773 GCA_050485845.1 Pirellulaceae bacterium
GGAGTGAGGAGCGCGGGTGACGTGCGACAATTTGCCGCGTTTACGGGGCCCGGCAGGTACGCTAAGAGTGGACAGAGGTTGAGAACTCATCCGAAAACCAGCCAATTCTTGGCACGACCGTGTAGTTGACAAGGGACTCGGTTGGGATACAACAAGTGCGGTTCCCCGAAAGCGGGCCCCAACAGGCGGACGCAAATCGCCAGTTCAGAGGTCTGCTATTTGAGAGCCGACCGCTCTCGAGTATCGGTGGGTCGGTCCCCGGTCGAACATCCTTCGAATTGACGCAAGCAGCGAGCGTGTTCAGATGGCGGATAAGAAAAAAATGTCGATCGAGGAGATCTTGGCGGCCGCTCGGCGCCAAGACGGTGGAGCTTCCGGCTCCCCTCCTCCAGACGAATCCTCTCCTTCGGCTCCGGCGGGTGATTCTCCCGCCCCAGAATCCTCGACCCCGGAATCCGCGGCCGATCAATCCTCGGCAACTCCAGCGGAATCGAGTCCCTCCTCTTCGCCTCCTCCGGCAGCTGGCAAGAAACCGTCACAGATGTCGGTGGCCGAGATGATGGCTGCTGCTCGAGCCGAGAAGTCGGGGGGAAAACCAGCCGAGTCTGGCGGGGGGACCACGAGTTCCGAGCAAGGCTCGGAGCCGGCGAAACCCGCCGAGCCGGCCAAGAAGCCGGGGCAGATGAGTGTCGCCGAAATGCTCGCCGCCGCTCGAGGTGAGAAGAGCAAACCTGCCGCCCCGAGTCCCCAGAAGGCTCCTCCGGCCGCGGCCCCGACCAAGGCGGCCCCCGCAGCCAAAGGGAAGAAGGGGGAACCAGCCCCCAAGGCTCCCTCGGGGCCCAAGGACACCGCCAGTATTCTGGCCGCCGCGAGAAAAGAATCCAAGCCGGGCCCCATGTCCAAGGCGGAAGCGGCCGCTCAGGGCAAACCGCTTCCCCCGTCGGGAAAGACGGCCGCCGAACCGGTGATGCCGCAACGTCCCGCCTATCTGGAAAAACCAGCTCCCCCCGCCGCGACCTCGCGGCGAACGTTTTTCGGAGCCTTCTCGGCCGTCCTCTTCGGTTCTTCCTTGGCCGTCGGCTTCTCCTCGCTTTTTGTGACTCAGCTCCTCTGGCTGCTCGGCCTCGCTCGGTTCATGTTCCCCAACGTATTGATCGAGCCTCCGACGGTCTTCAAGGTCGGATTCGCGGACGACTACGCGCCGGGCCAGGTGGAAACGAAGTACGTGGCACAATTCGGCGTCTGGATTGTCCGGGACGAGTACGATGGGCAGGCCCAGATCTTCGCCTTGCAGACCGTCTGCACTCACCTCGGCTGCACGCCGAACTGGCTGGAGGGCGAACAGAAGTTCAAATGTCCATGCCACGGTAGCGGCTTCTACAAGGACGGCATCAACTTTGAAGGCCCCGCCCCCCGGCCGCTCGAGCGATACGCGATTCAAGTCGCGGACGACGGACAGCTGGAGGTCGACAAGAGCCGCACGTTCCAGGAAGAAATGGGGCAATGGAGGGACACCTCGTCCTTCGTGCCGGTGTAAGCCTTTCCCCAACGGCAGGATTCACCTGCCCGCATTAGGATACAAAGCTCGAACATGCCAACGCTCGGTGAAATCATCCGTAGTTCGCAGATTTGGAAGAGCATCTTCCGGCATCCGATGCCGGTCGACCGGCGGAATCGCGTCGTGGTGATGCTGACCAACTTCTTTCTGCATCTCCATCCCGTCTCGATCAAGAAGCAGGGAATCGCCCTCAGTTACACGTGGTGCATGGGAGGGGTGACTTTTTTCCTCTTCCTGGCCGAAACCGTAACGGGCGTCCTGCTGATGTTCTATTATCGGCCCACGCTGGAATGGGCTTATAACGACATCCTGGCGCTCCGCGACGTGACATCCATGGGCATTCTCCGCGAACTCCATCGCTGGGGAGCCCATGCCATGGTGATCACGGTCTGGCTGCACATGTATCGAGTCTTCCTCACGGGAAGCTACAAACCTCCCCGTGAGTTTAACTGGGTCATCGGGGTGATCTTGCTGCTGCTGACACTCCTCCTTTCGTTCACCGGCTACCTGCTCCCATGGGACCAGTTGGCCGTCTGGGCGATCACGGTCGGTTCCAACATGGCCAGAGCGACTCCGATTTTGGGTTACGAGGGTCCTGGAGCCCTGCTGCTGACGGTGGACGGGATCAGCATGATCACCGCCGCCTCGGACGCCCGCTTCGGACTGCTGGGAGCCCGATTCGTGGGCGAGGAAACCTTGAATCGCTTTTACGTCTTGCATTGCATTGCGATCCCCCTGGGAACGGCATTGCTTTTGGCAATCCATTTTTGGCGAGTTCGCAAGGATGGTGGCATCAGCGGTCCGCTTTGACGCAGTTGGGAATGTATTTGGGATACGCCATTGGGAATGTATTTCGTAATGGAATCGAACGGCAAATTGGAATGAGCTGCAAGTCGACCGGAACGGCATGGATGGAACGACTCGAGCACGGGTTCGGTCACTAATGCAGAATTGATTCATATCGGGAATATCCATGGTGCAGGAACACCTCCTGTGCTGACACCTCACGCAGGAAACGGCGTTTTGCCATGCATGGGCACAACGAAGCAGAATTCTTAGAGCAGGTTGCCGGATTTCTCGGCGGCTACTACATGATGTTGGCGATTCTGAATGGTTTTGCCGCGCTCTACATATGGCGGTCCGGCAAGTCCCGCCGACTTTGCTCCTGGCTCCCCGAAACCTGGTACAACACCACGTCGATGCTGTGGCTCGTGCTGGCCGGGATCTTCGGCGGAATCGTCTCACCGCTCGCCTTCAGCGGCGATCCTTGGTGGATGGGCTGGATTTCGGTTCCCCACTCGGTACGGGAATTGATCAACACGCTGATGGGCCCGATGATCTACAGTGTCGGATCGTTGGTCGCCCTGGTCGTGCTCTACATTTTCCGGCGATTTTTTGTTCACCCCACCGTGGCCTGGCTGATGCTCAACGCCTCCCTGGTCCTGATGGGAATGTCGATGACCGACCCGAACTTCGCGGACATCGTTCAGAAGCCCGACAATGTCCCCATCGTGGGACTCATGTTCCTGCTCGGCTTCTTCACCTGGCTGGCCACTTCCCGAGCCGTCCGGAACGATGATCGCAAGAAGGAAGGGCTTCCGCCGCTGGAAGCCGAGGACAACGAGAAGGTTCTGGTCTGGCCCGACTTGGTATATACCGAATTGATCTGCATGGTCGCTCTGACCGCCTTTCTCCTCTTGTGGGCCATCCTGCTGCAGGCGCCTCTCGAAGAGCCGGCCAGCGCGGTGAAAACCCCCAACCCCTCGAAGGCCCCTTGGTACTTCCTCGGGCTTCAGGAAATGCTCGTGTACTACGACCCCTGGATGGCGGGCGTGGTACTTCCGAGCCTGATCGTGTTTGGACTGATGGCCATACCCTACCTCGACTACAACAAAGCCGGGAATGGTTACTACACGATCGAGGAGCGGAAGTTCGCCTATATCGTCTTCCAGCTCGGCTTCCTGTTGATGTGGGTCACCTTGATCGTGATGGGGACCTTCCTCCGTGGACCGAACTGGAATTTTTTCGGACCTTACGAGATTTGGGATCCACACAAGGTGGAAGCGCTCAACAACGTCGACCTATCCGAGTTCTTCTGGATTCGCTGGCTCGGGATGGCTCGTCCCCAGCCACCGGAAGGCGCGGGGACGCTGGCGACGTTGAGTTGGATTTTGTTCCGCGAACTCCCGGGAATCGTGCTGGTGATCGGTTACTT
>JBJHCD010000719.1:0-615 GCA_050485845.1 Pirellulaceae bacterium
CTCCCGCGATGGACGAGGCCCGACAAAAGCTTGTCGGATCCTCTCGACAACTCGCCGCCCTCCTGGACGATGAATGGAAACGCTTTCTCGCCCTTCCCGCCGAATTGTATGAAGGGCCGGGGGTCCCCAGTCGGGAACTGATGGAGGCGGCACTGCGGCGGTACGAGAACGTTCGAGCGGACCCGCAGTTCGAATCGCTGGCCCAGCGCCCCGAATTCCAGGAGACGCTGGAGGCACTGGAAAAATACGTGGAGTCGCTGAAGGAACCCGTGCGCGAATCACGGGCTCCCATCAAACTGCCCCGCCCCCCGGAAGCGACCAGCCGATAGCGGCATCTCTGGACTAGCTGGAATGCCGCTCCACATCGGCACCACAAACGACATCACCCATCGAAGTTGATTGGGCGGTCTTCGCGCCGCCCCGTTCGTCTCCTAAGATGCATGAGGTGTGAGACTGCTCGCGAGGGGCAGACCGATTCACCCATTCCGTGTTTCAACTCGCACCACCCGCCTCGGCAAGACTTCCTGTCTTACGATTGGACAGACGAAGTCATTGTCCTTCACCGTAGTCTTCCTCGCATTCCCCTGAGACTCGGATCATGACACCCGACGAACT
>JBJHCD010000719.1:625-3773 GCA_050485845.1 Pirellulaceae bacterium
GAACTCGCCTCGCACGCTCAACGATTCGATCGCCTCCGCGAATACGTCGATTGGTCGGACGACGACGCGAGGAGGATCGCGTCGTTACGAGATCTCGTCGAACCTGACTTCCCGAGGTTGATCGACGATTTCTATGAGATGATTCGTGGCGAGCCGCACGCGGCCCGAGTCATCACGGGGGGTGGACAGCAAGTCGAACGGCTGAAGGTCACGTTGCTCGCCTGGTTGCACGAGCTGTTTTCCGGTCAGTATGACGACGCCTACTTCCAGCGGCGGTGGCGTGTCGGCTGGCGGCATGTCGAGGTGGGGCTGGAGCAGGTCTACGCCGACGTGGCCCTCTCGCGACTACGGACCGGCCTGACCGAGGTCCTCTCCTCGTCCAACCGGCTCACCTCCGCGGAAAAGACCGCCGGGATCATGTCGCTGAACAAACTGCTCGATCTCGATCTGACGATCATCGGCGACGCGTATCAGGCCGAGCAGATACGTCGGCAACAGCAACTGGAACGTCTGCTGGCCATCGGCCAGATGGCGGGAGGGGTTGCCCACGAACTGCGCAATCCCCTGAACGTTATCAAGACTTCCGTCTACTTTTTGAAGCACGCCCGGTCGCTCACCCCGGAGAAGCTGCGCGAGCACTTGGATCGAGTCGAGCGACAGGTGGCGGTTGCGGACGACGTGATTACGGCGCTGAACGATTTCGCCAAGTTACCGGTCCCCAACTTTCAACCCACCGACGTCCAGCACTGCGTGAAGGAAGTCTTGGAGGAGTGCCGGCTGAACGGAATGATTGCGGTCACGTTTTCCTCGACCGATGACATCCCTCCCGTATTGGCCGATTCCCGCCAACTGAGGATCGTGTTCGGCAATTTGATTCGAAACGCCCGCGACGCGATGCCCGAGGGGGGAGAATTGGAAATCACCTTCCGCCAAGGTGAGAACCGAGTGGCCACGAGCTTTCGAGACAGCGGGATGGGCATCTCGGCCGAACACTTGCCCAAGATTCTGGAACCGATGTTTTCGACGAAGGCCCGCGGCATCGGCCTGGGACTCCCCTTGGCTCGATCCATTCTCGACAAACACGATGGGAAGCTGGAGGTCACGAGCCATCCCGGGCAGGGCTCGACGTTTGTCGTCTGGCTACCGGCCGCCCCCAACGAGGACTCCAGCAACGAGCACTCGAGCAACGTTTCCAGTGAAACCACCTGATGAGGTTTGCCACATGACAACCCCCTCCCGGAGAATTCTGGTCGTTGACGACGAGCAAGATACGTGTGCCAATCTGGCCGATATTCTGAGCGACTTGGGTTATGAGGTCGACGTCGCTCATGACGGCCTCTCCGCTTTGCAGCAGGTTCGCCAGCATGTCTATGACATCGCCCTCTTGGACCTGCGAATGCCCGGAATGGATGGAGTTCAGCTGTACCGGGAAATAAAACGACTGCAAGCCGACACGGTGGCCATCATCGTCACCGCTTACGCCGAGGGAGACAGTGCCGAACGAGCGATGGAGGCGGGTGCCTGGCGGACGCTCAGCAAACCAGTCAACTTGCCGCTTCTGCTGAACCTCATGGACGAAGCCCTCGACCAACCGATGGTCTTGATCGTCGATGATGATCAAGAGCTATGTAATAATCTTTGGGAGATCTTTCGCGAACGGGGTTTTCGAGCCGGATTGGCGCATGGTGTCAGCGAGGCTTCCCAATTGGTTCGCCAACGGGATTACCGAGTGGTCCTGATCGATATGCGGCTTCCGCACGGTGACGGTGGCGAGGTTTTTCAGTGCGTGCGGGAAGCGAGTCCCACGGCCAGGACCGTTATTATCACGGGGCACCGAGGAGAGATGGAAGTCCAGGTGGACCGGATTCTGTCCGAAGGAGCTGATGCGGTCTGCTACAAGCCTTTTGACGTGAACACGCTGCTGAATACCGTGCGACAACTTGCCGAAGGGTCGGAAAGCCAAGCATGACATCGCGCACGAGCTTGGGGATTCTCGTCATCGAAGACGATGCCGATACCCGCAGCAACCTGCATGATATCCTCCAACTGGATGACCATGAGGTTTTTCAAGCGGGAACGGCGGCGGAGGCGCTGGCCATTGAGAACTGGCCGGCGATCCATCTGGTGATTCTCGACCGGAAACTTCCGGACGGGTCCGCCGAGGAGGTATTGCCTCGCATCAAGACCATCGCTCCTCATGTCGCCGTGATCGTGGTCACGGGGTATGCCGACCTGGACAGTACGATTGCCGCCATGCGGCTGGGGGCCTACGACTATATCCTCAAACCGATTAATCCCGAAGCATTGCGAGCCAGTATTGTACGATTTGCCGAACTCCGCGAGGCACAACAGCGAGTGATGCAGTCGGCTCGCCTGGCGGCCATCGGACAAATGATCGCCGGATTGGCTCACGAAAGCCGCAACGCGCTGCAGCGTTCCCAAGCCTGTCTGGAAATGCTGAAGCTGGAAGTGGAAGACCGCCCCGAGGCTCTGAGTCTCGCCGCTCGCGTCCAGCAGGCGCAGGATGACCTCGCCCGCCTCTACGAAGAAGTCCGCAGCTACGCCGCACCGATCAATCTCGAGTACTCGGCAACCGACCTGGCCAGGGTCTGGCGAGCGGCATGGGAGGAGCTGGCGGCCCAGTGGCAGGGAACCGACATCCGGCTCGAAGAGCACGGCCTCGGCGAGGCTCCCTGCCAGGCGGATGAATTCGCGCTGCGACAAGTTTTCCGGAACATTTTGGAAAACGCGATCTTCGCCAGCCGAAATCTCCCCCATCCCGACGGCCGACCAGTCATTGCCATCGAGTGTCAGACGACCCAGCATCAGGGTCGGCCCGCTTGGCAAGTCAGCATTCGCGACGCCGGCACGGGAATCCCCCCCAAGCTCAGGGACCGGGTCTTCGAGCCGTTTTTCACCACGAAGACCAAGGGGACCGGTTTGGGGATGGCGATCGCCCGCAGAATCTCGGAAGCGCACGGAGGTGAACTGGAACTTGGCTCCCTCCAACAACGGGGAACGGAATTTCTCCTCACAGTCCCCCGAAACGGCTAGAAGCGGCGAACGGCAAGCCGAGAGCAATGAGGCGCAGTTAGGATCAGTACTGCCGCACCGTCACCGTCTGGTTCCCCGCGTCCCCATAGACGGC
>JBJHCD010000720.1:0-3772 GCA_050485845.1 Pirellulaceae bacterium
ATCTATTGGAGACGGTGGTCGAGTGCGAATCGATCTTGGCCTTGCAGCGGCGAGTTCGCGAGGTTTCGGTCGATGCCTCGCTGGAAGACTATATACTGGACATTGTCGCCGCCACTCGGGAATGTGATGAGCTTCAAGTGGGGGTCAGCACGCGGGGAGCCCTCAGTCTGTATCGGGCGACGCAGTCTTGGGCCGTGTTGCATGGCCGAGATTACGTCATTCCGGATGACATCAAGGAACTGGCCGTGGCCGTGCTGGGGCATCGCGTCTTCCCTCGCGGTTACCATCATGGGAGCGCGCGGCGAGACGTGGTGGAGTCGATTGTGGAGCGATTGGTGGCCGAGACCTCCGCGCCCGGCTGAGCTGGGTCGTGGTTCCGCCCGGTGTTGATTCGGGCCTCGAGTCCCCCCAATGCTTCGTTGCCTGATTGAATTACCTTGGTTCGAGTTCCCGCGATGCTTCCTTCTCTCCCACTCCGGCTTACGCGAGAAGGTATTTATTACTTCTGCGTTCTGCTGTTCGTTATCGCCGGCGCCGTGGTGAAGGAGTTGAACCTGCTGGTGATGCTGGCCGGCATGCTCGTGGCACCCCTGGTACTGCAGGCGCGAACCGTCTGTATATCGCTCCGACGGCTTCATTTCTCGCGGCGGATGCCCGACCGAGTTGGGGCGGGTGAGGCTTTTCATCTGCGGTTGACCGTGGCGAATGCTCGCCCCTTCATGGCCAGTTGGCTGCTGGTGGTTCGTGATCGTGTTCACGTGGTGGGGCGGCCGGCTCGTGAGGGGTCGGAAGTCGAAGTTCGCCTCCCCTATGTCGCTCCCCACTCCCAAGAGACGGTCAGTTATCGACTCTGCCTGACGACTCGAGGCCTTCACGAGTTCGGACCGATTCAAGTTAGCACTCGTTTTCCGCTCGGCTTGATGGTGGCGCGCAGAAAGCATCTCGTTCGGGACACTCTCCTGGTGTTTCCACGGATGGGGCGCATGACGCAAGCTTGGGTCCGCATGATGCATGGTGATCGAGCAGGCAATCTCGCCTCGAGGGGACGCAAGGGTCTGACCGAGGCGGAATTCTACGGATTGCGGGAATGGCGGCCCGGTGACAGCCAACGGTGGGTCCATTGGCGAACGTCGGCCCGGCTGAGCGAACCGGTGGTCCGGCAATTCGAGCAGCAGCCGAAGGCCGAGGTTGGGATGCTGGTCGATTTGTGGCTCCCACCCAGTCCCACCGAGCAGCAGAAGTTGGAGCTGGAGGTGGCAATCAGCTTTGCCGCTTCCGCCATCGCCGAGTTGGGTCGGGAGGGGAATGCGCGGGTGACCGTGGTGCTGTCTCAAGATTCGTTGGCCTGCTGGACAGGCCTCGCCACGTCTGCCCTTGCCGACGAGATCCTCACGCAGTTGGCCTTGGCATCGGGGGGCGAGTCTCCTTGGACCGACGGGTTGGACGAACTGGCCCAGCGAGTCCCCCATCAAGGACGATTGGCGGTCATCAGCACTCGGGACCAGCCGCGGAGTAAGGGGAACGGGCATGACGGGAGTGCCGCGTCTCGCCTTCCAACTCGAGGGCGCGCGGCCGAAGTGCATTGGATTCGCGCGCTCCGGGATCTGAAGCAGTACGTGGCCTACAGCGACGCTTCCAATGGGGCGGAGCGACCTTTCGATTCGGTGAACTTGCCGAACCCCAAACCCGAGAAGCAACACGCGCGGAGCAACACGCGCGGAGCAACACGCGCGGAGCAAAGCAAGTGAAGCAAAAAACAAGTGAAGCAAGTTAGCTAAAGCGACATAGTGGAATGGCCGGGCGCCAAGCGGAATGGCGGAAGTAAAGTGCGTGAAGTGGTTGGGGTGAGTTCGGTATTGGAGACGCCGAAAGGGTGAGTGTCGGAATTGGAATCGACTGACGACGGGATGCGGAATCGACTTATGCCTGGCGCCTCTGAAAACCGGACGGAGCGACCTCTCCAGATTCATGTCATTGCCCTGGTGGTCCTTTCCGGGGTGCTGGTGGACGTCGGGCAACTGCGGGTCCTGCTGACTCCCATTCTGCTGGCCACTTCCCTGTTGGCTTGGCACTACACGGACCGGCGAAAGGTGTTTCACTTGCCTAGCTGGGTCGTGGGGATCATCACCCTGGGGGTCATCATCCCGCTCTATGCCAACTTTTTCGAATCGTCCACGACGGAGCAGCTCTTGGCGATTTCCCATCTCGTGGCCATTTGGATCAGTGTGATGTTCTTCCAGTGGAAGACGCCTCGAGTCTACGGAAGTCTGATTGTCTTGAGCCTCTTGATGGTCGTAGTGGCCGCCGTGCTGGGGGGAGGCCCCTTGTTCGGCCTGCTGCTGTTGGCCTATGTCTTCACGGGGCTCTCGGCCCTCTGCCTGCTGTACGTTCATCGCGAGGAACTGCAGATGATGCGGGCCGCCCAGGTTGGGGTACAGCGCGAACTGGCCGCCTGCTCTCCCGATCTCACGCTGGACAAGTTCCTTGCCGGGCAAGCCCCCATCGCCTATCAGGTCCCGACACGAGCGGGAGTTACCTCCTTGTGGGGCCCGGGGCTTTCGTGGCAGGTCGTGGGATTGGGGCTGGTCACCTTTCTCTTTGCCGTCGGTTTTTTTCTCTTTATTCCGCGATTGGGCCAAGGGGATTGGTCTCAGCAGCGCCCCGGCCGGCAAACTAAGGTCGGCTTTTCCAGCCAGATGACCTTTGAGGAAATGGGAGAGATTCTGCAAGGGAACCAACTGGCGATGCGGGTCATGTTCTTCGACGCTGAAACGAATGCCCCCTATGAGATTTTCGGAGATGCGTATTTTTCCGGGCAGGCGTTGGCCCATTATCATGTCCACGAAGATGGCAGCACTTCCTGGCTTCCCTACGAGATGGCGAGCGAAGGGAGACCGATTCGGACTCCGCGGTCCCTCCCCCCAGGCGACTTTGTGCGGCAGGAGTTCCTGTTGGAGCCGACCGAGGAGCCGACATTGTTCAGCGCCAACCCCGCCTTTCCCGCGGAAAGCGGAAGAACGGCTATCTTGGGCGATCGTTTTTTCTCCCGGCTCTTTCGCCCCGAAGTCACCAGCCAGCAGGCGACAAAGCAGTTTCGCTATCAGCTGAATACCACCGCCTTCCGGAATGGATCCCAAGTTCCCGTGGTTCCCTACCAGCGGCTCGTGCCGAATTCTCGCGAACCGACTTTGGTCATGTCGCCGGAAGAATTCGAGATGCTGACCATGGTCGATCCGCAACGCTTTCCCACGCTGGTCGAGACAGCGCGGAAAATCAAGCTGGAGAGTGAAGAACCCGACAATGCGATCCTGGTCATGCGTCGGATGCAGAGTCACTTTCTCAGTAGTGAAGACTATACCTACACGCTCGACATGCGGCGTATCCAAGCCCAGCGGAGTCCGGACCTTGACCCCGTTGAGGATTTCTTCGCTCATCATCGCACGGGTCACTGTAAATTCTACGCCAGCGCCCTGACATTGATGCTCCGCAGTCAGGGGATTCCCGCCCGAATTGTGGTTGGATATTACGGAGGCGAATTCAATCGGCTGGGAAATTACTATCAAGTCTACGAACGGGACGCGCATGCCTGGGTCGAAGCCTATCTCCACCCGGAAGACGTTCCCGAGGGGATTTACGGCCAGGAGTTGTCGCGGGGCGGGGGCGCCTGGTATCGACTCGATCCGACCCCTTCTCGAGTCGATTCGACCCCCTTTTCCCGCGCGATGATTCGAGTCGCCGATCAGACGCTCGACTACCTTCACCTCCTCTGGAC
>JBJHCD010000721.1:0-3767 GCA_050485845.1 Pirellulaceae bacterium
ACTGGCCGCCGCCCATGCTCAGGGTTTGGTTCACCGAGACATCAAGCCCGCGAATATCATGCTGGAGGAAGGGGTCGAGCGAGTGGCCATTACCGACTTCGGATTGGCTCGAGCCGTCGACGATGCGACCACAACCCGCAGCGGCGTGATCGCCGGAACTCCGCAGTATATGTCGCCCGAGCAAGCGCGGGGTGAGGCGATTGACCATCGCAGCGATCTGTTCAGTCTGGGAAGTGTCATCTATGCGATGTGCACCGGGCATTCACCGTTTCGGGCTGAAACGACATTCGGAATTCTCCGTCGCATCACGGACCACACACCCCGCCCCTTGCGGGAGGTCAACGCGGAGGTTCCGATCTGGTTGTGCCGGCTGGTCGAGCGGCTGTTGGCCAAGGAACCGCGGGAGCGATTCCAGTCGGCCGAAGAGGTAGCCGAGGTTCTCGAGCAATGTCTGGCTCATGTCCAACAACCGGCAACCGCCAAGCTTCCAGTCGAACTGCGGCGGAAGCGGTGGTCGCCTACCCACCGCCGCTCGTACGCGGGGCTTCTGTTGTTTCTGGCACTCGGCGTTGGGCTCCTTGCCGGCCATCGGCAACTTTCGGTTCCACGCGGCCCGGATGACGGGAACTCGACCAGTGTTCGCTCGGATGGTTTCCCGCATGCGATTTCGCTCGATCTGGAAGGGTCGGCGAGCGAGCGAACCGCCTGGCCCGATCCCCAAGGTCCGGTGACGGATTCAGCCGCGGCCGTGTCATCGCTTCCCGTTGACGATCCGTATTGGGGAAAGGCCGACGCGGAGGGCCTTGAAGCGATCAGCCATAGGCTTCGGCAGCTCGAAGAAGCGGCCGAAACTTGGCTCTCCCAACCTTCCGCGGATCGACTCGAGGAGTCGACCCATCCAACCTTTTCGCCCTAGGAGATTCCTCATGCGCCGTTTCCAAGTCGTGTTGGCCAGGTACCGACTCCTCGTCCTGATCAGTTGCCTGGTCTTGCTGGGATGGAGCTACACATGGTTCGGTGGAAAAGGTTTTTCTGTCATGTCGCCGGGAAGTCCTCGGCCAGGGGGGAAACTGGTCGCTCAGGAACACACAGAATCAGTGGCCCACCCGCGATCGGCGGACAGGGCAAGTGTTCCATCCGCTTCGGCGGGCCGAATGTCGGGAGCAACGTCCCATGGAGACTATGGAGGTTTTGGAGAGTACGGAGAGCACGGAGAGCACGGAGCTTATGAAGCTGGCTCGCCGTGGATGGCACCAAGGGGCAGATCGGTCGAGTCTCCGGCTTCTCGTTTTCGAGCTGAGCTGATCGTATTGAAGGCAGATTGGTCGGCGGGCGACGATCCGCCTCGACGCGTACGAGTGATGTCGGAGCTTCAGAGGCTGCTGGAAGGTTATCCGTTGCCGAGCCGGCAGCTTGCCGCCATCTCTCGGCAACCGACTCGGTTTCTGTTTCCCGACGAACTGGCGGCGTTCTACCGCGCGGAGGATTGGGAGGCGACTTGGGCATGGATGCGCGAGCAACAGCTGGTCATGGCGAGTCAGAAAGGAAAAAGCGACGACGTCGAGGAACAGGTGGGACACCCGTACAACAGGGCGAGGCCGCGCGTGGCGTTGTCTCACGAGTTGGCGAGCAGTCGTTGGCCGGCCGGAATTGATACTCCTTCCGATCCCATCCGCGTCAAGGAAT
This sequence comes from Pirellulaceae bacterium, assembly GCA_050485845.1. Lineage (GTDB taxonomy): Bacteria > Planctomycetota > Planctomycetia > Pirellulales > Pirellulaceae > JBJHCD01. The sequence goes on from JBJHCD010000721.1 coordinate 1,687, forward strand.
TGACTTCCACGTACCGGCTGGTTGACCGCACGCCGGTACCCGGCGGAATGGGCCCTGGTATTGACATGATGGGAGGCATGGAAGGGACGTCAGGCATGATGCCCGGCATGATGGCCGGTGGAATGGCCGGTGGAATGGCCGGTGGAATGGCCGGTGGAATGTATGACTCGGGCACGGCGATGGGTGGCTATGGGTTGGGAGGTGGAATGCCGATGCTGGTGCCGGTCAATTCAACTGACCGGTCGGATGACGCGATTCATGTCCAAATCGAGAACCAGCTGGTGGAAGAAGAGGTCATCCATTTTCCAGTGACAAGCACCTTGAACAGCCGTACCCACTTGCATTTTGGCACCGCGCTGTGGATACCCGCGGGACATGTGGTCGTGATGCCCTGGTACGGGCCCCGTGACACGTCCCTCCGCGAGAAGTCGCTTCGCGATGGAGAGGACGTGCTCCTGGTCATCCATGCCTACTCGGCGGACATGGGACCGGGCACGGAAATGGAAATGGACACGGGAATGGGTATGGGCATGGGCACGGGCATGGTCGACCTGCGCATGATGGGGACTGGTGCCAGACCGGGAGGGCAAGCAGCCTCGAGTGAAACAAATGGTGGTGAAAACCAGTTGAGCACTGACAGTCCGGCCGCAGGTCGTCCCGAATCATCTGACGCCAGTCCGTTACGGCGTCCGTTACGCCTTGTTCCGCTCAAACTGATCGTCGCCGAGCGGTCGAACGTGTGGAATCGTTACGACACGGGGAGAGGCGGCGGGATGGGGACGGATCTAGAAAGTATGGTACCGGCGGGCCCGATGGGATCAATGGGTTCCCCGGAACCGGCCCGTGAGACCGACATGTCCGTGCCGTACGGTGTCGTATTAACGCCAGGGGAAGATGGCAACGACGATAAGGTCGCTCGCCCGGCGACGCCGCAATCCGACGAAGCGGATGACTCGGGCGATGGCGGGGATAGGCTCACGCTCCCTTCCCTACCTGATCTAGCGATGGAAGTCGACGAAGTTCACCCGGAGCCGGAGTCTGTCGACGACGAGACGACTTTGGCAATTGCCAGGCAGCGTTACTATCGGGCGGAGCGAATGGCGGCCGAGCAGGCATCTCGAGCGCGAGCGGTTCCGCCCGATGATCCTCGTCGTGTCGAGGTTCTGGAATCTCTCCTTCAAGCCGTTCGCCAGTCTTTTGCTCGGCGATTGGAACTTCAGCGACTCGAGGCGGCCTCGCTCCGTCAGAGGCTGGGGCGGCTGGAAATGAATTTGGATCAACGGGAGACGTTGTCCGATGAGATTACGGCTCGGAGGGTTGAGCAGCTACTGGAGGACCCGGCGATTCGCTGGGACGCCGACCCGGCCGAGTGGTATCGTTGAAGGTCGGCGCTGTCCCGTGGAGGTACTCGGTATCATCTCTCTTGGTCGCGTTGTGCTTCCTGTTGACGTACCAGTTCCTTGAAGTCGATCCTACCCTCGCTGCCGCCAAGATATTCCTGGAGGGCCTGAGCTTCTTCCGACAACGGAGGCTGATAGCGCTCCCCGTTTTCAATGAATCCAATCGCCACCGTCAGCCCAAATAATGAACCGCACGCGAAGAGGATGGTGAGACTCGCGAGGAAAAATCCGCCGACGTTATCTGCTTTTTCGGGTTCCAGGGATCCCAGTCGTCGGCGGAAATAAGCCGACAGAACACCTCTCACCTTCAGATGGTTCTTTTGATGTGCCCACCAGAGAACTGCGAAAATCAGGCTTGCACATCCGATCAGAATTGCGGTCGCGAGAGGCCTTTCGACATGGAAATGACGTTTCAGGATTCGGCCGCGGAAATCTTTCTTTGCTTGCCTGTAGCTGCTTAGTCGACTCCGCTCACCGGGGCCTTACTCCGAGAGCGGGATACTCGGAGAGAGATTGTGTAGCCGATTAATCTCGCCTCCGTGGCGAAGCCGTCATCTCCCAAAACGCGCAACTTCAAAACTTGCGCCGCGGGCTTATAGTAGCCAACACCCTGGAGCGTCTGCTGGGGAAGGAGTCCCCGGAGCCCACTCCTGGAGCTTGAGGGGACGACTTCCCCGTTCC
>JBJHCD010000722.1:0-3765 GCA_050485845.1 Pirellulaceae bacterium
CTCTTGCATCGGTTTGTTGTAGTAGGGGGCGACCATTAGGGCCGCGTCGGCCCCCGCTTTCTCCGCCCAGCGAGTCAATCGCAGGGCTTCCGCAGTGCTGTTCGATCCGGTGCCGGGCATCACCTTGATTCGTCCCGCCGCCGCCTCGACCACCGCCGAAATGACTCGCTCATGCTCGTCATGCGAAAGTGTCGGGGATTCGCCCGTGGTTCCCACGGGACAAACACAGCCGGTACCGGCCTCAATCTGAAACTCGACCTGCTCCTGCAAGCGATCGTAATCGACATCTCCCCCTCGAAACGGGGTGACGATTGCCACTGCCAAACCAGCGTAGTCAGAACCTTTTCGCGCCATGAGTTCTTATTCGCGAGAAATGATCGGGTCTGCCGAAGGCGCTGGGGACTCCCCCAACCGTCGGCCAAAGTATCCAGGGCCTCCATCATACGAAGGGGCTCACGTCCCGCAAGTGGCAGACCGATCGATCAGCTGCTTCATTTCACGGACCGCCGACTGCAGTCCGGTGAAGATGGATCGAGCCACGATGCTGTGCCCGATGTTCAGCTCGCCCATTCCTTCGATCGCCGCCACCGGTCCAACATTGTGGTAGTTCAGTCCATGACCAGCATGAAGCTGCATTCCGAGTTTCCGGATTTGTTTCCCCGATTCAATCAGCCGCTGTAGCTCCCGCTGCTGCTCGGCCCCCCGTGCCAGGGCATACTGGCCGGTGTGCAACTCGACAGCCTCGGCGCCGAGTTCCGCTGCTGCTTCGATCTGACCGGCATCCGGATCGAGGAACAGGCTGACCACGATTCCGGCATCCCGCAGCTTGGCCACGGCCTCGGAAACGGACTTCCGGAAGGCGAGCACGTCCAACCCCCCTTCGGTCGTCACTTCTTCCCGTTTCTCCGGGACCAGCGTCACCTGGTCGGGCAGCACTTCGCGAGCAATCTCCAAGACCCCTGACTCACAAGCCAATTCGAGATTCAGCTTGACCGAGACAGTCTGCCGAAGCAATCGCAGGTCGCGGTCTTGGATGTGGCGCCGGTCCTCCCGCAAATGAACGGTGATCCCGTCGGCCCCCCCCAGTTCAGCGGCGGCCGCTGCCCAGACCGGATCGGGTTCATACGTTCGGCGGGCTTCGCGCAAGGTCGCCACATGGTCGATATTGACTCCCAATTCCGCCATTCCGTCCGTTCCCTTCCGAGCAATTCTCGGGGCCAACGCCCTGGGGGCCCCCTCACTTCCGCATCCCCACCCCATTTCTCAGGGCTGAGGAACAAACCGCCACTGTCGGTCCCAGACTCCATCCCCATTGCGATCTTCTTCCAATACGAACTCACGGCGAGTTCGATCATACCGAAGACAACGACGCGGACTCCCTTCGGCAGGTTCGCTGATAAAGGGAGAGGAATTTCGAATGGTCTGCCACACCACATCCGGCTCGGGTTGAAATCCGGGACCGATTCCCGAACGCCCCAGAGTGTAAGCGAGTCCTCCTGCCACGAGAACCCAGGCCAGCGAGGGAGTAAAGGTTCCGGACCGAGTTCGGGAGTCCAAGCCCCGATCACCACGCTCTGGATGAAACGCCGCTCCCCCCGCTGTTCGACTGGGAGAGATATCCTGAGCGGTGAGCATGTAGGGAGAGTACTCCGAGTCGCCGGGGCCACCTCCGGAGCGGGAATAGTTGTTTTGAGCGAGGTGCTCACCCCGATCGTCCCCGTCTTCGTGTAGTTCGATTCCCTCTTGAAGTGCGGCAAAGGCTTGCTTCACCTGGTCTTCGGCGACCTGCAGCTCAAACGAGGATTGCCAGGTGGAGTCGAGAGCCGAGTAGTCGTTGCGATGATGCACTCGAGCTGCATATCCCTCGCCCTCCAGGAAGTCGGCGTAAAAACCGGCCTCGGCCAGATTCGAGAGCCGAGCGATGGGTTTCCATCGAGTCGTGTGACCTGACTTCGAAGTCACCTCGCATTCCGGACAGACATTTTCTTTCTGGGACGAGTTGGAGAGGGGCAAGGGGAAACGTCGGCCGCATCGAGTACACTGCGTCATAAGTTGCCTCCGGCTTCGGGTTTGCACATCCACTCTCATTATGCGAGGCCGGGAAGTCAAGTTAAAGTCATTCTCGTCCCGGAAAAACAGGCCCCCTGGTTACACGGACCCGTGATGAGTAGCTGTGACTTGTTCAGATTCCATTCGGCGGCCAAGGTCTGGGCCAGATGTTGAGCGGACTCGGGATCGGGTTGGAAGGCGAACAGCGTGGGCCCCCAGGAACTTTGCCCCACGCCCCTCACCCCCCGACTACGAAGCTGTGCGACCCATTTGGCGGCCAGTGGACTATGGTAGGGGCCTTCCTGAATTGGGGCGAAACACTGCCCCGCGAGGTGGCCGTATTGATAGAGGCTCTCGGCAAACGAGTCGAAATCCTCCGCCGCCACGGCGGGGAGCAGCCGATATTGGAGTTCGCGAGCCATGTCTCGAGTGACCTCGGGAGGGACAGCCGGGAGCGTGGCAAATGCTCGATACTCCGCTTTCCCCGATAGCCCCGCACTCGGCCCCTCAAGAACGGGGGCGGGGAAGATCAACACGATGGTCCAGTTTTCGGGAAGGTCCAAGCGGACATCGAGCGGTGAGAGGGTCTCGCCAGGCAGCTTACCTCGCTCGACAATGAACCCACCCTGAAAAAAACCATACGCTCCAATGGCGGACCGCAGTCCCCGCTGGACACTGCAGGCTAACTGTGTCGGTGGGGGGCAAGGCTCCCCATCCATGGCATGTAGAGCGGCGGCAACTCCGAGTCCCAACTGGGTTCCCACGCCCAGGCCGATATGCTGGGGAGGAGCGGAGACGACCTCGAGCCGGCAGGAGGGGAGGGGACGAAGTTGGTCGCCCGAGCCGTGGTGGACCGCCCATCGACGAGCGAATTCGAGCACCCGATCTCGATGGAGGCCCTCCACGCGAAACGCATCGGCCGGTTCCCCCCGCAGTTGGATTCCTGGCTGGCGAATCATCAATCCCGCCCCGCCAAACTGCCTCTCGTTGGGACGACCGAACGAGAGGAGTCCGAAATGAAGGCGGCTGGGAATGTCCAGAGTCAGTGAGTCGGGGGTCGAAATCATGCAGGCTACGATCGGCGGAGAGGGCTCGGAGCAAGCTTGCCCAGTTTTGCAATAACTTGTCGGAATAACTTGTCGGAATAATTGTCGGAATAATTGTCGGGACCATTCTGGGGACGACGGCAGATCACAGCTCGCCCCAGCGACAGGCTCTTTTCCCGATTGTATTCAATTCCAGGATCCTCGTGATCGCGCCTGCCCAAATCGATCCGAACAAATCGATCCGAAGACACCCTTCCGTCTGGTCCCCTTTCGTCTGGTCCGTGAAAACATTCCTCGGTTGGATCTCGGTTCGAGTTTTTTCAAGCAACTCGGGCCTCCTGGTCGTCCTCCCGGGCTTCTATCTCGGACCGCCGGCTTCACGACTTGGTGAATTCGATGTATTTGAGAATTTGAGCCCCTGCTCGTTTCGTATTGACTCATGACACCGGTCCTCCTAGCATTACGCGGCTCTTTCGCCATAGTCGCCGGGCCGGCCATTGGCCCCTTGTGGCTCGGAATTCCTGAATACCCTGAGCGAGGTATGAAATGCAGCCTGCGCCAGAAACGGTTGTCGAACCGACCGAGGCCCCACGTCCTAAGTTCGGGCGTCGTCATTGGTTGCTGGCTGGACTCGGGGTCGTGGCCGTGGTTATTTTGAGCTGTCTAGTGG
>JBJHCD010000723.1:0-506 GCA_050485845.1 Pirellulaceae bacterium
AGCGAACTCCGAAGCCATGTCACCAGGTCGCGAGCCGCTCCCGCGCTCAACTGCTGCTCGCTGAATCCGTACAGCAATCGGTACAGAACTTCGAAGTCGTCAGGCGATTGCCTCTCCAAAGCACTCTTCACCCGATCGGCCACTTCCGGACCCCGATGGATCGATCGCTCGAGCGCGGCCACGTAGCTCCGCCAATACGACTGATGTCGTTCGGAACCGAGGGCCTGAACCAGGGGATCGAATTCGTGGAGCATCGTGAGGGATTCGATGGCCAATGCGCTGACCTCAATCTGTCGATGCCCCACCTGTTCGAATAGAGACAGGCTGATCGGCCGGTCCGTGTCAACTAATTGTGCCAAATCTCGCGAAGCCCGAAGCTCGATGGCCCGCTGTTCACGAGGAGTGATCCACGAGGGAGGAGACCCGGCATCATGGACAACGGCGGGATTATCGGACGAGAGCATCAGCACCTGTCCCGACTTCAGGGGAATTGTATTCCCATCGCC
>JBJHCD010000723.1:516-3760 GCA_050485845.1 Pirellulaceae bacterium
TTCCAGGCCGGTGCGCTGCTGGCCGCGCTGGGGGTGGTGCTGGTCCTGGCCGGCCGGGTCGAGCCGGCGCCGCGGCGCGGCGGCGGGGTCGGGCTCGGGCGGGGCGTCGGCACCGGGGTCTCGTCCCGGCGCCGCCATGGGACGCACTTCCAACGCGGCGGCCGAGTCGGAGGACTCGAAAGTCAGCACGCCCGAGCCGCCCACAAAAGTGACGATCAGTTGCGATCCGGCAATCCCCGATGTATCCAGGAGTACCCGCCCTTCATGCAACGTCAGCTCGGTGTCTCCCGAACGATCGGTCAAAGCCAGCTCACTCTCGGCCGGACCGATCAACATCATATGGATTCCGGAACTCAGGGCGATCTGAGGTCGGTAGGTCGGAAAGACCAGCAGTCGCTCGGCGGAATTCAAGACGGTCCGAGGGGCAAGCCGGTACCAACCCATCCGATCCGACGACCAGTGAGCCATTACGTGATCCCGCTCGGCCGTCACCAGGCGGCCGACTTCTCGAGCATCCCGAGCTGGTGCCGCTTCCTCCTCGTCCGAGTCCAGTTCGTCATCCGCCGGAGGAGCAGGGTCACTCGGCGGGGCATCCGGATCGCTCTCCCCCGAGAGGGCTCGAGCCAAATCGGCGAATGGGTCCGTCCCATCCCGGCCAGCCGTGGGGCGTCCCCGATCCGGGACTTCGCCCGCTGGCTCGGCAACTCTTGAGGTTTCGGGGCGCGGATCGGGAGGAATGTCCGCGAATTCATCGTCCACCAGGTCGTTGCGGGCATCGCCCGTGTCTCGGTCGGGGCGAGCCGCTTCGGTTCGGGGCTGAACGGCAGTAATGTCCGGCGGAATGTCGGACATGTCGTCCCGTGCTGCCAATTCCTCTTCCGACAGCGGCACCTCTCCTGGACCCGGCTCAACCGCCGTGGCTTCCCGATCGGCGACTCGGTCAGCAGCTCGATCGGCATCGCTCGCCATGGGGGGACGCCCAGAAGGCTCGCCGTTCGTGCCGCGTTGGGGTGATTCGACTGCCGAATCCGCGGAGGCGGGAGGTCGTGAGGCGGGGTCCTGACTCGCGTCGGCGATGTCCGCTTCGGAGGGGCTCAAGGGCGCTCCCCCCGCGTCTCGCGAAGCCAATAGCGGTCCCAGGACGGGATGAGTATCGTCCAGATTCCCCATGGCCAGCATGCCGATGGTCACGAGCAAGAGAACGAGCGCCGCGGAAACGAGCCACGGTTTCCAGGAATTTCGGCGGGCATCTCGAAGGTAGTCGGGGATCTGCGGTTTCCGCTCAATGGTGGGGCGCGTCGTCGATCCTCGACTCGATGATCCCACGGACTCGGGTGATTTCCCTTCCGCCGTAGCCGCTTTGGCGGCGGGCCGCGACTTGCGTCCATTTCCCTCCGCGACGGGGACTTTTCCACCGCTCCCGACATCCGACGTTGTGATGCTGGTGGTGGCAAGAGGAGTCTCCTGGGACTGCTCCTTCCTTTCGAGCATTCCCTGGGGGAGCTGGTGGATCTTCTCGCGCAGTTCCGGCGTCACTTCGGCCCGTTCGGCCAGCACCAACGACAAGATGTGATGGCAGGAGGCGACCTCGGACAAGTGCACGTCCGACTCGAGACAGACTTTTTCAAACTCTTGCATTCGCTCTTGGGCGAGCGAATTGTCCAGAAATTCCGAGACGGTGTTGGGGTCGAGCCCGATGCCCCGACCATCCAATTTGGGAGCTCCCAATCGAGGTCGCGTGGTCGAACTATGGATTCGCTCGACCAGTGACGAGGCAAATTCATTGGCGGCGATCTTCTCACCCAAATCGTCCAGGGCTTGAGCTTCCTCGGCGGAAAGCATTTTCGCCAAATGGTTTCGGTCCAGATAGGCCAAGAGCGTTCGGAGTGTGAGCCGCATGATGAATGATCCTTGTCAGCTAACTTGGTGCCGTGGTTCGGGACCACGTGTTTCCGGCAGTCCGTCCGCGGAGGCCGCCGGCGCCTGCCACCGATTCGCCGTTGATTCGGGGCGGATTCGGCCCGTATTCGATTTCGGCCCGTATTCGATGTTGATTCGCCGTTGAGGGAGTTGCAGCGGGTGAGTACAAGGAAGTTAGTGGGGCTGGCGTCGGAATTTCGTACAGCTTCTTGCTCCCGGTCCGCAATTTTTTCTCAATTCCCTGGGGGGTGGGGCGAGTACCATAGTGGAATGAACGGACTATGTTGGAGAGGAGGCGGAGATTGAGGTCGATCCCTTGCTTTCATTGGCGCCGCCGTTCGCGACACCGTTCGCGACGCGATGTAAATGCGATGTCTCTCGTCACCAAAGTCCAGGGAAAGGTCCAGGGAATGCTGAAGTCCGTGTTGCGGTCCGCCGAATTTTGGCTCACCGCTTTCCTCGTTTTTTTCCGACTGCTTTAATGAGTTCCAGTTGTTCCGTCTCGGTTTTGACCACCGGCTGGGCACTGGCCCCCTACCACATGAACTACTTCCAGGAAAAGTTCGAGCAGATGTGATGGCTGACTACGATCGAATCCAACGGCAGCAGACACTTCGCGAGGCGGAAGGCTTTTTGGAGCTGGCGTCGGTGGAGGAGTCCTTTTGCTGTGGGGGGACCCAGCGTCGCGATCAGTTGGCTCTTCGTGCCCTGGACCTGTTGTCACGGGGGCGCTTTATTGGGCGGAGCATGGCTCATGCGCTCTATCTTCGCGGGCAGGCTTTCCGAACGATGGAGCGATATGGGGAGGCGGTGGAACCCCTTCAGCAAGCCGGCGGATTGGATCGGAGAAACATCCATATCTGGCTCGCGCTAGGTTGGTGTTACAAGCGAACCGGCCGACTGGACATGGCGATTCAATCGTTGGAAGCGGCTTTGGAGTGGGAATCGGGGGAGGCCGTAATTCACTACAACCTGGCCTGCTACTGGAGTCTGGCGGGAAATCGCAAACTAGCGTTGGTCTACCTGGCTCAGGCCTTCGAACTCGATCCCGCCCTCCGGGAGCATGTTCGCACGGAGTCCGACTTCGACCCCATCCGGAAGGACCCCGATTTCCGGGCCTTGACCAGCGTCATCGCCTAGAGGGAGGTCAAACACGTCCATGGAGGGAGCAAAAAACGGAGACATGGCCGGGGAGTCAACGGCGGCAGCAGAGTGGCCAGGGACGAGGAAATGGGGGTGGCGGAAGCGTTGGCGGGAGGCTCGGACGCTTCTGTCCGGTTCCAGACTATCGGAGGCAGATGAAAGCGGTTACACTGAGTCGGCC
>JBJHCD010000724.1:0-3757 GCA_050485845.1 Pirellulaceae bacterium
GCGGTGTACCTGGTGGTGGCGTTCCCGGTGGTGGGTTTCCCGGTGGCGGAGTGCCAGGCGGTGGAGTTCCCGCAGGGGACGAATAGCGCTTGAGGGTTGCTTGGGAACACGGCGTTTCTCCGTAGGTTCCTCGCCCTCAACGACGCGACCTGACCTTCGACCGGTTGCATGTACGGGGTTTGCTTTACTGCCGCGAAACGGTAGCATGCAGGAAATCTTACTCCCCCTCCTGCTGTCCGCGCGAAGGTAAGGCATTCATGGCACAGGCACCCGCGATTGCGCTCTCGCGTCCCGAACCGGATCTGGTGGTGTTGACCTTTGATTCGCCGGGACGAAGCGCCAACATCTTGTCACGAGCGGTACTGGACGAACTTGAGCAACATTTCGATGCGATTGCTCACGACGAACCTCCTGCCGGTTTGATTCTCACCTCGGCCAAGCCCGGCGTATTTATCGCTGGAGCCGATCTGCGTGAATTCGCCAGCTCATTCGATGCTCCAGCGGAAGAAGTCGAAGCCCTTTGCCGTCGTGGTCAGGACCTGTTCGCTCGTCTCTCTCAATGCCCCTATGTGACGGTCGCCGCTATTTCCGGAATCTGCGTGGGAGGGGGAGCGGAACTGGCAATGTGGTGTGATCGTCGCCTGCTCGCCAGTGACGACAAAACACAATTCGGTTTCCCCGAAGTGAAGCTCGGCCTGTTTCCCGGTTGGGGTGGGACCGCTCGCACGCCCCGCATGATTGGGCTCGGAAACGGAGTGGAATTGATCACCGGGGGTGAGTCACTCGATGCCGCCGAGGCTTGCCGGCTTGGAGTCGCCTGGGGCCCGGTTGCCCCCGAACGGCTCATGGATGCCGCGATTCGAGTTGTCCGAGAGGAACAGCAATCGCGAGACTTCGAGCGAGACCGTGAGCGTTGGTCACAACCGATCTCGATCAGTGAAACGGAACTTGCTTTTCTTGGAGCGACCGCCTCCGCCTACATTCGCGGACAGACCAAAGACCAGTACCCCGCTCCACTCGCCGCCTTGGAAGTGATGCTGGAGGGTTCCAGTCAGGACGTTCAGGGAGCCTGCCGCTTGGAAGCGAGCGGCATGGCCGGCTTGTTCGGTTCCCCGGTCAATCAATCGCTGATCAACGTCTTTTTTCTGACCGACCGCAACAAGAAGGATTTGGGCGTCGACGCGACGGATCTGACTCCCTCGCCGATCGAACAAGTCGGCGTGTTGGGCGCGGGGATCATGGGGAGCGGCATTGTCGCGGCCAATCTGAAGCGCGAAGTGCCGGTTGTCTTGGCCGACGCGTCGGCGGGAGCGCTGCGGAAGGGATCCGGCCAATCACTGGAAGAAGCGGCCTACGACCGGCAATTGAAAGGCCCCTCCCCGGAAAAACTTCTTGCCGTCGCTCCCTTGCTGCGAACGTCCGAAAGTGACACCTCCTTTTACGGATGTCAGTTAGTTGTTGAGGCGGTGGTCGAAAACCAGCAAGTCAAGCAGCAGGTGCTCAAACGATTGGAACAGCACCTGGCCGAGGACGCGATCCTGGCGTCGAACACCTCGACCATTCCGATCACGAAATTGGCGGCCGAACTGCAGCGCCCCGAGCGGTTCTGTGGGTTGCACTTCTTCAATCCCGTCCGGCGGATGCGGCTCGTGGAAGTCATTCGAGGAGAGAAGACGAGCGACGAGACGGTCGTGACGGCCGTGGCCTACGCCAAGCGACTCGGAAAGTACCCCATTGTCGTCGGTGATAGTCCCGGCTTTCTCGTGAACCGTCTCTTGTTCCCCTTCATGAACGAAGCGTTGGAAATGGTCTGTGAGGGAGTGGGGATCGAGTTGATTGAGCGAGCGGCCAAGTCGTTCGGCATGCCGATGGGCCCTCTAGAATTGTACGACATGGTCGGACTCGACACAGCCTTCTACGCGGGTCGAGTGATGTGGGAGGCTTTTCCTCAACGGATCGGCGCGTCACCGCTGCTGCCCGCCCTGGTCAAGGCGGGGCGGTTGGGGCAAAAGACAGGACGCGGCTTCTACCTTCACAATCCTCGCAAACGAGGCAAGCCGACCTTGGATCCGGAACTGGCTCCACTGATCGCCCCGTACATACGTGGAAGCTCCGATTTGGACCGCGAATCGGTTCAAAGGCGACTGATGCTGCCCATGGTGCTCGAAGCCACTCGAGTCCTTGCCGACGGACTGGTGCGTGACGTTCGCGATGTCGATCTCGGGATGATTTTCGGACTTGGCTTCCCGCCGTTCCGAGGAGGACTGCTGTGGTGGGCCGATCAGGTGGGAGCCAAGCAATTGGTGGAATGGCTCCAGCCCTTTGAACATCTCGGCGAACGGGCTCAGCCCACGCCCCTCTTGGCCGAGATGGCTGAGAAGGGAGAACGTTTCTATCAGGGCTCGGTCTGAATCCGAGTTCAAGGTGAGGGCCACCCGGTCATGGAATCCGGCAATCTTTTTTCCGTGCGGTGACAAAAGGATCTCTTCATGAATCAAGCCGTCGTAGTGGACTGCGTGCGAACTCCGATCGGCCGGGCGCATGCCGAACGTGGTCTCTTTCGCCAAGTGCGAGGCGACGATTTGGCCACGCACTGCCTGGAAGCCCTGCTCGCCCGAACCGGGATCGATCCCAACCTGGTGGAAGACGTCCTGCTCGGCAACACCCAGCAGACCAAGGAGCAGGGATTGAATGCCGCTCGAGCCATCCTGCTGATGGCGGGTGTTTCGGTCGAGTCGGGAGGAGCCACGATCAATCGGTTGTGCGGCAGCAGTCTTCAGGCGTTGAACCAAGCGGCCCACTCGATCATGGCCGGGGCGGAGGATGTCCAGATCGTGGGGGGCTTCGAGCACATGCATCACCTTCCCATGGATCATGGCATCGACTTGAATCCTCGGCTGTTCCAACGCACCTCCCGCGGCGCCATGATGATGGGGGTGACGGCCGAGTTTCTCGCTCAGACTCACGACATTTCCAGGGAGGAGCAAGACCAGTTCGCGCTGCGTAGTCATCAGCGAGCCCACGAGGCTCACGAAAAGGGCAGGTTTCAGCGGGAAATCGTGCCGACCGATGGCCTCGATGAGGAGGGCAATCGGATCCGGACGACTCGAGACCAATGCATCCGAGCGGACACGAGTCTCGAGGCCTTGGGAGCCCTGCAACCTGCATTCATGCCCAAGGTCGGGACCGTGACCGCCGGGAATAGCTCCCCGCTGAACGATGGAGCGGCGGCAATGTTGGTCATGTCGGAAGCTCGAGCCCAAGAATTGGGACTGCGTCCCCTGGTCCGCATTCGAGCGACTGCCGTGGCGGGAGTCGAACCGTCGGTGATGGGGACCGGACCGGTTCCCGCTGTTCAAAAGGTATTGCGGCGAGCGAACATGACCCTGGACGACGTGGATCGAATTGAAATCAATGAAGCCTTCGCGGCCCAGGTCCTGGCTTGCACGCGGATGTTGGAACTCGATCCGGAACGAGTTAATCGCCGCGGAGGGGCCATTGCGATCGGCCATCCGCTGGGTGCCAGTGGAGCACGAATTGCCACCACGCTGATTCACACCATGATCGACGAGGACGTGGAATGGGGGTTGGCCTCCATGTGCATCGGCCTCGGCCAAGGTATCGCCACGCTTTTCCAACGAGTTTCCTGATGGAAAGGAGTCTTCCCCCGTGGACCACGCCGACCCGAAAACAATATCGGAATTGTTCTGGGACCGAGTCGATCGGAGTCGCAATCGGGAGGCGATCTGGAATAAAC
>JBJHCD010000725.1:0-3752 GCA_050485845.1 Pirellulaceae bacterium
CACCACACACCGGACGATCCACCAATCAGGGTGGTACGCCTCATGCGAATAACCCCCGTCCTTCGTGAACCTCGAAAATGCCCCGGGGCGAGGTCCGATTCTAGCAGCGTGGGGAGTCGCCGCAAGCCTCGTTGCGGCGACTGGACTCACCCCGCAATCTGGTCCATAATGTCCCGAATTCGGTCTTTACCACTGTCTGTTGAGACTGTTGTTCAGAGCCGCCACGCCGTCGCAACTTTGGCGCCGATTGGCTGACACCTCGTCGCCATTCGGCCAGCAACGGGTTGTGGTTCGATCGGTCGTCTCCTAGCTGTAAAGTACGCACGTTCCACGCTCCAGTGGTGGGCCGAATCGATCACATTCGCCCCCTTCTCGTTGCCCCTTCTCGTTGATTGGATTGAGGTTTCCGTGCCGTCGTCGCCCCGAGTGACCTTGCTGCCATCAGCGAACGGGAGTGTGCATGCCGATCTGGCTGCTCATCTCGAGAAGGCCGGCATGGTGTTGGTGCCGCCGACCGAAGATCTGGATGTGCTGGCCGATGAAGGGCTACCCGACGTGCTGCTGGCCGACTGGGAAGAGGAAGCGGTGGCCGCTCATCCACTGGTCGCCGAGAAGCGGGGAGAAATCGGCATCCTGACGCTCGTCCCCCATTCGCTGGGCGATGTGACACTGCCAAGGGACGCGACGTTCCGCGAGATCGAGTTGGCTTGTGCCCTGCTGGCCGAAATTGTGCGGCTACGCCGGGAGATTCACCGCGATCAAGGTTCGATTCGGCATCTCCGCCGTTTGGCGAATCTGGATGAGGTGAGCAAGTTACCGAATCGTCGAGCTTGGGAGCGGGAATTGGCCGCCCGCTTCAGCAGGCCGAGCCGGACTCATTTGACGCGGACCCTGGCCCTATTCGACCTGGATGACTTCAAGTCGATTAACGACACGTTGGGGCACCCGGTTGGGGACTTGGTCCTCAAGGAGGTGGGTCGAGCGTTAACGCAAAGCGTTCGCCCGGAAGACTTTTGTGCTCGGATGGGGGGCGATGAATTCGGACTGCTGGTCTCCGGCCTGAGCGAAGATCAGTCTTGGCGATTGGTGGAACGAGTTCGCCTGGAAATCGGCGAAGCGGCCGCTCGAGTCGCCGGCAGGGCCGTCTCGATCAGTGCTGGGTTCGCCTGCGCTGCACCGTATGTGGGGGATCCAAAGTCCCTGTATTGTCGAGCGGATAGCGCTCTGCTGCGCGCCAAGGGAGGGGGAAGAAACCAAACCTGTCAGGCAGAAAGCTCCTAGGCGGCAAAAAGTTGCTAATCGTCAAAGTTTGCCAAAGTTCGCGGCGGCCGGTGTCGATAAAGAGCAGGCTGACTAACCATCGCCCTTGTCGGGCGGCCTCCTCCGCCGAAGGATTCGGGAACTATGCTTCGCTGTTATCGGAATCATCTCGCCTCGCGGATTTCACTCGGTTTGCTGTCGCTGTTGTGCTGGAGTGGAGCGATCGGCTGTTCCGCTCTCCCCTCGACGGCTGATAAGTTGGCCCAATTCAGTAGTCCCACGCCGGAAGCCGCCGCGACAGCGTCAAACGCGGCCGAGGTGAAATTGGAGGTGCGGCCGGAAAACCGGTCCCCCAAGTCCGCCCAGGTCCCGCTGGAACAGGTCACCCACGCGCAAGGCGCTCTGGACTATTCCCGCTCGATGAAGAAGTTCCGCCGCTCGGCAGTCGAAATCTATCGTCCCACGCCGAACGGTCCCTATTTGCGAATGCCCTGCCGGATTGACCCCCGGACAAAACGGATCTCGACCGACACGGATTACGCACTCCACCCAGGGGATTACGTGGTGGTCAGTGAAGTCCCCTTCACGATGTGGGATGAGATGATGCAGCATGCCACCGGGCCCCTCAAAGTCCTCCGCCGCTGACCTGAATCGGGTTCCCGGAAAGCGGAAAAGGGTTGTCGGGACCTTCACCCACTTCGCCGCGAACAGCCAAGTCTCACGCAGCGGATTCTGAGGTAACTGAGAGTCTCAGGCAACTAAGTCTCAGGCAACTGAGAGTCTCAAGCAACTCGCCATCGGCGATGGAACTGCCAGAGCATCAGCACCAGGAGCGACATGTTCAGTCCGAGCGTGAAGGCGACGTGTTTGCCGACTGCTTGCCAACTGCCGGGCCGGGAGCGGACTTGAGGTCCTTCCCAGCCGCCCGGTTCGAACTCCTCGTAGCGGAGCGGCACTTGCAGGACGGCTTGAATGGGACTGACCAGGCTGACGGCCAGGGCCTTCCGCGTCCATTCCGAGTCGGGGTGAAAGCGGGTCGCCAGGAAGTTCGTCGCCAAGGGGCCGGTGAACAGCGTGAGTAGAATCAGGTATGAAGCCAGGAGGCTCTGCGACGTCTTGCGGCAGTGCACCGAGCAGACCAGGGCGACCAGGGCCGTGGTGACGCAGGTGAGGGCCACGATCCCCAGGTAGGCCAGGAAGGAACGCCAGTTGATCCAATTGGCCTGCACCAGCACGGCCGCCAACAGCATGGGCCAGGCGAGGAAAAACGTCAGCACGCTCGACACCCGCAATCCCGCCAGCAGTTTCCCCGAAAGGATTTGCCAGGGGGAAATCAGGGTGGTAAGGAGCAGATCCAGGGTTTGCTTTTCCCGTTCTCCCGTGATACTGCCGGCTGAGAAGACGGGGCCGACCAGCATGTTGAACAACAGCAGGTAGGCGACATACCAGGGGGTATGTTGCTGATAGATATAGAGACAAAACGCCATGGGAAGTATTGCCATGGCAATGCTGACCTGAATCACGATCCGCAGCATCAGCGTTCCCTGGCTGAAGATCTCGCTGCCGATCTCTTTCTCATAGACCGGGTTGACGCCATCCTCCATCAAGGTCTGCCGCTTGGCCGGCGCGAACAAGCGGTCGGGGAATTGATCCCGTTCGATGACCAGGCCGACCGCCCGCTCGGCCTCTTGGGCCAAGTCGACCACCTCCTCCCCCTCGCTTCCGACGTCGGGAGGATGAAGCAGGCGGGATCTGGTCGTCGTGAACAGGACCGCTCCCAGTGTGATGGCCACGGCCGGGGTAACCAGAACGGTCAGCCAGAGGCGGTACCAGCCGACGTTGGACAAGGAAAACCAGAAAAATACGGCCAGCAGGGCCAGGGGGAGGATCAGCAGATACGAGACCGCCAGGGAGGAGGAAGTCCGCTTGAAATAACTGCTGCAGGCGATACTGATCATGCCGAAAGTCAGTACCGACAAGAGCATCCCCCAGTAGGCGGCCAGAACTTCGTAGAAGGAAATGCCTCCCAGCGGCAGGCAGAGCATGACGATCGGGAGCGAGGCAAAAATGAGAATCGCCAAATGCGTCAGCGATGCGATCAGCTTCCCCAGGACGATGGCCCCGGGGCGTAGCGGGCTGGCCAGCAGCATTTCATAGGTCTGCCGTTCTTTTTCCCCCGTGATCGCCCCGGCGGCGAAACTGGGAGACATGATGGCCGCCAGCAGATATTGCCCCAAAAAGAAGAGGTCCCCCAGTTGCCGAGCCGCCTGGGGGTTCTCCGTCAAGTCGAGACGTTCCTCTTGGGGCCAGGCCGAGAATACCACCAGCGCCAGCAGCAACTGATACGCTCCCAGCAGCAAGAAGCCACGTGGCATCCGCAAGTTGACCAGCAACTCGCGTTGCAGGACCGGATTATCGCGAAGGTACATGAAGTGCTTGCATCGGAAGCGGGAAGTTGCGGCTCGGGACGTCAGTAGGAACGTGGATGGATC